>NZ_JBEOYB010000008.1:0-153426 GCF_040296845.1 Streptomyces sp. NPDC001985 | reverse complement strand
CCCGGCCCCCGCGCCCCCCCCCCCCCGCGGGTCCCGCCCGCCCGCCCCCCCCCCCCCCCGGCCCCCCCCCCCCCCCGGCGGGGCACCCGGCCGCGGCCCCGCCCCGGCCGGACCGCGCCCCCGCCCGCTGCCGACCGCACGCACCCCTGCCCCCAGCCCCGCTGCCGACCGCACCCCCGTCCCGGCGCGCCACCCGCCGGGCGGTGAAGGAGTTGGTTCCCGTGCCCGCTGTCCCCGCCGCCCCCGCCCCGCCCCCGCCGCCCGTCCTGGCGCTGCGCGGGGTCTCCAAACGGTTCGGCGCCGTCCAGGCCCTGACCGATGTCGAACTGGAGGTCCACGCCGCGGAAGTGCTCGCCCTCGTCGGCGACAACGGAGCGGGAAAGTCCACCCTGGTCAAGACGATCGCCGGAGTCCACCCCGTCGACGGCGGCGTCATCGAGTGGGACGGGGTGCCCGTCTCGCTCGACCGGCCGCACGACGCCCAGAACCTGGGCATCGCCACCGTCTACCAGGACCTCGCGCTCTGCGACAACCTCGATGTCGTCGGCAATCTCCACCTCGGCCGGGAGATCCGCCGCTACGGCCTCCTGGACGAGGTCGCGATGGAGCGCCGGGCCCGCGAACTCCTGCGGACCCTCGCCATCCGCATCCCCAGCGTCCGTATCCCCGTCGCCTCACTCTCCGGCGGCCAGCGCCAGACGGTCGCCATCGCCCGCTCCCTGCTCGGCGAGCCCCGGCTCGTCATCCTCGACGAACCCACCGCCGCCCTCGGCGTCGAACAGACCGCCCAGGTGCTCGACCTGGTCGAGCGGCTGCGCGAGCGCGGCCACGCCACCATCCTGATCAGCCACAACATGGCGGACGTCCGAGCCGTGGCCGACCGGGTGGCGGTGCTGCGCCTCGGCCGCAACAACGGCGTCTTCGAGGTCCGCTCCACCTCACAGGAAGAGATCATCTCCGCCATCACCGGGGCCACGGAGAACGCCGTGACCCGACGGGCGGCACGGACCGCGGAGGGCCGGCAGTGAAGCCCAGAGTCAGTCTCCACAAGAAGAACGCGGCGGACCCGGAGGCCGGGGCGCTGGTCAATCCGGAGGCCGCCCGGGCCGCCGTGACCGCGGTCGACCCCCGGCTGATCGTCCGGCAGCAGGGGTTCGCCGGCTATCTCGCCGAATTCCGCCGCCGGCTCACCGCCGGGGACCTGGGGAGCCTCCCGGTGCTCCTCGGGCTCGTGCTGATCTGGTCGGCCTTCCAGCGGATGAACCCCAACTTCCTCTCCGCCGAGAACCTCAGCAATATCGCGGTCGCCATGACCGGCACCGGGATGATGGCCATCGGCATCATCTTCGTGCTCCTCCTCGGCGAGATCGACCTCTCCGTCGGCGCGGTCAGCGGGGTCGCCGGGGCGATCGTCGCCGTGCTGAACGTCACCCACGGGGTGAACGAGTGGCTGGCGGTGCTCGCCGCCATCGCCTCGGGCACGGCCATCGGCGCCCTCCACGGCTTCTTCTTCGCCCGGATCGGGGCGCCCGCCTTCGCCGTCACCCTCGCCGGGCTGCTCTTCTGGCAGGGCTGCATGCTCCAGCTGCTCGGCTCCAGCGGCACCGTCAACCTGGACGGCGACGGGGTGGTCGGCAGGCTGAACACGTACTACTTCAGCGAGGTCGCCGCCGCCTACGGGCTGGCCACGGTCGCCGTGGCCGCCTTCCTCACCGGCGGCGCCCTCGACAGCCGGCGCCGCGCGGCGGCCGGGATTCCCTCCCGCCCCTTCGCCGACCTCGCCCTGCGCACGGCCGGGCTCGCGGTGGTCGCCTACGGGGCCGCGTACCTGTTCAACCAGTACAAGGGGCTGCCCCTGGGGTTCGTCCTCTTCCTCGCGGCCCTGGTGGTCACGGACCTGGTGCTGCGCCGCACCGCCTACGGGCGGGGGATTCTCGCCCTCGGCGGCAGCGTGGAGGCCGCCCGGCGCGCCGGGATTCATGTCACGGCGATCCGGATCTCCGCCTTCGCGGTCGCGGGCACCTTCGCGGCCGTCGGAGGGCTCTTCATGGCCTCCAAGATCGCCGCCGCCAACCAGGGCGCCGGGGGCGGCGAGCTGCTGATGAACGTCATCGCGGCGGCCGTGATCGGCGGGACCAGCCTCTTCGGCGGGCGGGGGCGGACCTGGAACGCGCTGCTCGGCGTGATGGTGATCGTCTCCATCCAGTACGGACTGGCCCTGGAGGGCATCTCCTCCCCGGTCCAGTTCATGATCACCGGTGGTGTGCTGCTCGCCACGGTCGTGATCGACTCGATCACCCGCAGAACCCAGCGCAGCGCGGGCCGGGCCTAATCCCTCGCCTCCGGCTCCTCCGGCTCTCCCGGATCAGGCCCTTCCGGCGCCGCACCGGCACCCCCGTCCCCCCGCAGCCGCCGAATCGAGCGATCATATGAGCCGGATCGCACCGCCCGAGGGCGGCGCTCCCGACCGGAACATTAGACTCAACCAAATCGGCATGTCTCGACCCAGCTCCATACACCCAGCTCACATACGCAAGGAGGCACGGGTGGCACTGCTTACCCGTATCAGGGGACCGCGCGATCTGGACCGGCTCAGCCCGGAGCAGCTGGATCAGCTGGCCGCGGAGATCCGGACCTTTCTCGTGGACGCCGTCTCCAAGACCGGCGGGCACCTCGGGCCGAATCTCGGTGTGGTCGAGCTCACCATCGCCCTTCACCGGGTCTTCGACTCCCCGAAGGACAAGGTTCTCTGGGACACCGGGCACCAGAGCTATGTGCACAAGCTGCTCACCGGCCGGCAGGACTTCTCGCGGCTGAAGATGAAGGGCGGCCTCTCCGGCTACCCGGCGCGCGCCGAGTCCGACCACGACTGCATCGAGAACTCGCACGCCTCCACCGTGCTCGGCTGGGCGGACGGCCTCGCCAAGGCCAACGAGGTCCTCCGCAAGGACGACCACGTCGTGGCGGTCATCGGCGACGGCGCCCTCACCGGCGGCATGGCCTGGGAGGCGCTGAACAACATCGCCGCCGCCAAGGACCGGCCGCTGGTGATCGTGGTCAACGACAACGAGCGCTCCTACGCGCCGACGATCGGCGGCCTCGCCAACCACCTCGCGACCCTGCGCACCACCGACGGGTACGAGCGCTTCCTCGCCCGCGGCAAGGACATCCTGGGCCGCACCCCCGTCGTCGGGAAGCCGCTCTACGGCACCCTGCACGGCGCCAAGAAGGGCCTCAAGGACTTCATCGCCCCCCAGGGCATGTTCGAGGACCTCGGCCTGAAGTACGTCGGCCCGATCGACGGCCACGACATCGAGGCGCTGGAGTCCGCCCTCGCCCGCGCCAAGCGGTTCGGCGGTCCGGTGATCGTGCACTGCCTCACCGAGAAGGGCCGCGGCTACCAGCCCGCCCTCCAGGACGAGGCCGACCGCTTCCACGCCGTCGGCAAGATCCACCCCGACACCGGTCTGCCGATCGCCAGCTCCGGTCTCGACTGGACCTCCGTCTTCGGCGAGGAGATGGTCAAGCTCGGCGCCGAGCGCGAGGACATCGTGGCGATCACCGCCGCCATGCTCCAGCCCGTCGGCCTCGACCGGTTCGCCAGGGCCTACCCCGACCGGGTCTACGACGTCGGCATCGCCGAACAGCACGCGGCCGTCTCCGCCGCCGGTCTCGCGACCGGCGGGGTGCACCCGGTCTTCGCCGTGTACGCCACCTTCCTCAACCGCGCCTTCGACCAGGTCCTCATGGATGTCGCCCTGCACCGCTGCGGAGTGACGTTTGTGCTGGACCGTGCCGGTATCACCGGCACGGACGGCGCCTCCCACAACGGCATGTGGGACATGTCGATCCTCCAGGTCGTCCCCGGCCTGCGGATCGCCGCCCCGCGCGACGCCGACCAGGTGCGCGCCCAGCTCCGCGAGGCCGTCGAGGTCGACGACGCGCCCACCGTCGTCCGCTTCTCCAAGGGCGCCGTCGGACCCTCCGTCCAGGCCGTGGGCCGGGTCGGCGGCATGGACGTGCTGCGCCACCCGGACGCCGAGCGCCCGGATGTGCTCCTGGTCTCCGTGGGCGCGCTCGCCCCGATGTGCCTGGAGATCGCGGATCTCCTGGACCGGCAGGGCATCTCCACCACCGTGGTCGACCCCCGCTGGGTCAAGCCCGTGGACGAGGCGCTCGCGCCGCTCGCCGAGCGGCACCGGGTCGTCGTCACCGTCGAGGACAACAGCCGCGTCGGCGGGGTCGGCTCCGCCGTCGCCCAGGCGCTGCGCGACGCGGGCGTCGATGTGCCGCTGCGCGACTTCGGCATCCCGCCGCGCTTCCTCGACCACGCCTCCCGCAAGGAGATCATGGCCGAGATCGGGCTGACGGCCCCGGACATCGCCCGGCAGGTCACGGGTCTGGTCTCCCGGCTGGACGCCCGGTCGGACGCCGTCACCGGCGAGGCGGCCGAGCCCGTGCGCGACTGAGCCGCCGCCCGCCCGGCACCGGCCGGGCACCCGCACCACCGCGCACCGCGCGGATCGCCCATGGAATGGGCCGGGAGGGTCACCCTGGATGGGTGACCCTCCCGGCCATTCGCGTGAAACCCACCCGTACGGCCGCCCGGGGACCATCAGCCGTCCCGATCATGGCGGGGACGACACTGCGTGGAGGTGCACGGTGAGCAGAGACAAGGACCCCGCGAGCAGAGCGGGCGTCTTCCGGACCAAGACCGTCGAGCAGTCCATCCGCGACACCGAGGAACCGGAGCACGCGCTCAAACGCTCGCTCTCCGCGCTCGACCTCACCGTCTTCGGCGTCGGTGTCGTCATCGGCACCGGCATCTTCGTCCTCACGGGCGCCGTCGCCAAACAGAACGCGGGCCCCGCCACCGCCATCGCGTTCGCCATCGCCGGATTCGTCTGCGGACTCGCGGCCCTGTGCTACGCCGAGTTCGCCTCCACCGTCCCGGTCGCGGGCTCCGCCTACACCTTCTCGTACGCCTCACTGGGCGAGCTGCCCGCCTGGCTCATCGGCTGGGACCTGGTCCTGGAGTTCGCCCTCGGCACGGCGGTGGTCGCCGTCGGCTGGTCCGGCTATGTGCGCTCCCTGCTGGACAACGCCGGCTGGCATCTGCCGGAGGCGCTGTCCGGCACCAACGAGAGCCATGGCTTCGCCTTCGATCTGCTGGCGTTTCTGCTGATCCTGGCGCTCACCGTCGTCCTCGTCCTCGGGATGAAGCTCTCCGCCCGGGTCACCACCGCGGTCGTCGCGATCAAGGTCGGCGTCGTGCTGCTGGTCATCATCGCCGGGGCGTTCTTCGTCAAGGCCGCGAACTACAGCCCCTTCATTCCGCCCGCCGTGGAGACCGAGGGCGGATCGGGCATCAAGGAACCCCTGATCCAGCTGATGTTCGGCTACGCGCCCACGAACTTCGGTGTCATGGGCATCTTCACCGCCGCCTCCGTGGTCTTCTTCGCCTTCATCGGCTTCGACGTGGTGGCCACCGCCGCCGAGGAGACCAGGCTCCCGCAGCGGGACATGCCCCGGGGCATCCTCGGGTCCCTGTTCATCTGCACGGTGCTGTACGTCGCGGTCTCGCTCGTCGTCACCGGCATGCAGCACTACACCGAACTGACGATCGACGCCCCGCTCGCCGACGCCTTCAAGTCCACCGGACACCCCTGGTACGCCGGGGTGATCAGCTTCGGCGCGGCCATCGGCCTCACCACCGTCTGTCTGATCCTGCTGCTCGGCCAGACCCGGGTGTTCTTCGCGATGAGCCGGGACGGGCTGCTGCCCCGCTTCTTCTCCCGCGTCCACCCGCGCTTCCGCACCCCGTACCGCGCGACCGTCCTCCTCGGGGGCACGATCGCCGTCATCGCCGGCTTCACCAGCATCGAGGAGCTGGCGACACTGGTGAACATCGGCACCCTCTTCGCCTTTGTCGTCGTCGCGATCGGTGTGGTCATCCTCCGCCGCACCCGCCCCGATCTGCCCCGCGCCTTCCGCACCCCGCTGGTGCCGCTGCTGCCGGCCCTCTCGGTGGCCGCCTCGCTCTGGCTGATGCTCAATCTGCCCGCCGAGACCTGGCTGCGGTTCGGGGCGTGGATGCTCATCGGCGTGGTGGTGTACGCGGTCTACGGCCGCCGCCACAGCAGGCTGGAGCCGGGGTCGAAGGTGCCCCACTGAGCCGTCCGGTCAGCGCGGCCCGTACACCGCGCGCGGTCCGGTGGTCCGGGCGCCCGCGGCGGTGACCCGGCGGCGCAGCTCGCGGTCGGCCGTGACCACCAGACAGGGCCGCCCGCCCGCGCCGGCCGCCAGCGCCGCGATGTGGTCGTCCCCGCTGCCCCCGGCGGACTCCACCCGCACCCCGGGGACCGATCCGACCCCGCGCGCCGCGCCCTCCACCACCAGGACGACCTCCAGCGGCCCGGGGAGGTCCCCGACGCCCTCGGCGGCGTACCGCACCAGCGCGTCCCGCAGCCGCTCGGCGGCGCCGCGCCGGTCGCGCCACCAGCCGTCGGGCACGGAGCCGACGACATTGGCGCCGTCGACGACCAGCAGCGGGGTCAGGGGTTCGTCCGTCATCGGGGTGAGCCTACGCGGGGAACGCGACAGGGGCCGTACGGATGCTCCCGCACGGCCCCTGTCCACCACCGGCCGCTACGCCGGGACGCTCGCCGTGCCCGGCGCCAGGAACGGCTTGCCGTTCACCCGCTCCGAGACACCCTCACGGTCCAGATACGGGGTGATGCCGCCGAGGTGGAAGGGCCAGCCCGCGCCCGTGATCAGACAGAGGTCGATGTCCTGGGCCTCGGCCACGACACCCTCGTCCAGCATCAGGCCGATCTCCCGCGCCACCGCGTCCAGGACGCGCGCCCGGGTCTGCTCCTCGGTGAGCACCACATCGCCCTGCCGGAGCAGGGCCGCGACCTCCGGGTCCAGCTCCGGCCTGCCGGAGTCGTACACATAGAAGCCGCGCTTGCCGGCCTTCACCACCGCGGCCAGGTTCGCCGAGACCGTGAAACGGTCCGGGAAGGCCCGGTTGAGGGTCTCGGAGACATGCAGCCCGATCGCGGGGCCCACCAGCTCCAGCAGGACCAGCGGGGACATCGGCAGGCCCAGCGGCTCCACCGCGCGCTCGGCCACCTCCACCGGGGTGCCCTCGTCGATGACGTTCTGGATCTCGCCCATGAAGCGGGTCAGGATGCGGTTGACCACGAACGCCGGGGCGTCCTTGACCAGTACGGCGGTCTTCCGCAGCTTCTTCGCCACGCCGAACGCGGTCGCCAGCGAGGCGTCGTCGGTCCGCTCGCCCCGGACGATCTCCAGCAGCGGAAGCACCGCGACCGGGTTGAAGAAGTGGAAGCCGACGACCCGCTCGGGGTGCCGCAGCCGCGACGCCATCTCGCTCACCGAGAGCGAGGAGGTGTTGGTGGCGAGGATCGCGTGCGCCGGGGCGACGGCCTCCACCTCTGCGAACACCTTCTGCTTGACGCCCATCTCCTCGAAGACGGCCTCGATCACGAAGTCGGCGTCCGAGAAGCCCTCCGCCTTGTCCAGGACGCCGGTCACCAGGCCCTTGAGGCGGTTGGCCTTGTCCTGGTTGATCCGGCCCTTGCCGAGCAGTTTGTCGATCTCGGAGTGGACATAGCCCACGCCCTTGTCGATGCGCTCCTGGTCGATGTCGGTCAGCACCACCGGCACCTCCAGACGGCGCACGAAGAGCAGCGCCAGCTGAGAGGCCATCAGACCCGCGCCCACCACACCGACCTTGGTGACCGGGCGGGCCAGATTCCGGTCCGGCGCGCCGGCCGGGCGCTTGCCGCGCTTCTGCACCAGATGGAAGGCGTAGATACCGCTGCGCAGCTCACCACCCATGATCAGATCGGCGAGCGCCGCGTCCTCGGCGTCGAAACCGGCCTGGAGGTCGCCGTCCTTGGCGGCCTCGATGATCTCCAGCGCCCGGTAGGCGGCGGGGGCCGCGCCGTGCACCTTGGAGTCCGCGATGGACCGGCCCCGCGCCACGGCGGCGTCCCACGCCTCGCCCCGGTCGACCGTGTCGCGCTCGACGGCGGTCTCGCCGCTGAGCACCGAAGCGGTCCACGCCAGGGACCGCTCCAGGAAGTCCGCGCCGTCGAAGAGCGCGTCGGCGATGCCCAGCTCGAACACCTGGGCGCCCTTGAGCTGGCGGTTCTGGTTGAGCGAGTTCTCGATGATGACCGTGACCGCCCGGTCCGCGCCGATCAGGTTCGGCAGCAGGGCGCAGCCGCCCCAGCCGGGGACCAGACCGAGGAAGACCTCGGGCAGCGAGAAGGCCGGGACGGCCCGGGAGACGGTGCGGTACGAGCAGTGCAGCCCGGCCTCCACGCCGCCGCCCATCGCCGCGCCGTTGTAGTACGCGAACGTCGGCACGGCCAGGCCGGAGAGGCGCTTGAAGACCTCGTGCCCGCCCCTGCCGATGGCGAGGGCCTCGTCGTGGGTGCGCAGCAGCTCCACACCCTTGAGGTCGGCGCCGACCGCGAAGATGAACGGCTTCCCGGTGAGACCGGCGCCGACGATCGCGCCCTCGGCCGCCTCCCGCTCGACCTGGTCGATCGCGGCGGAGAGGTTGGCGAGCGACTGCGGGCCGAAGGTGGTGGGCTTGGTGTGGTCCAGGCCGTTGTCCAGGGTGATCAGGGCGAACCTGCCCGCCCCGGCGGGGAGGTCGAGATGGCGCACGTGCGCCTGGGTCACGACCTCGGCGGGGAACAGCTCGGCGGCCCCCTTGAGGAGTTCGGCGGTGTTGCTCACTTGGTGCCTCCGTCGAAGTGCGGGTTCTCCCAGATGACCGACGCGCCCATGCCGAAGCCGACGCACATCGTGGTCAGGCCGTAGCGGACCTGGGGCTGCTCCTCGAACTGGCGGGCGAGCTGGGTCATCAGCCGTACGCCGGAGGAGGCCAGCGGGTGGCCGAACGCGATGGCGCCGCCGTACTGGTTGACGCGCGCGTCGTCGTCGGCGATGCCGTAGTGCTCCAGGAAGGCCAGCACCTGGACGGCGAAGGCCTCGTTGATCTCGAAGAGGCCGATGTCACCGATGGCCAGGCCCGCCTTGGCGAGGGCCTTCTCGGTGGCGGGGATCGGGCCGTACCCCATGACCTCGGGCTCGACACCCGCGTACGCGAAGGAGACGAGCCGCATCCGCACCGGGAGGCCCGCCTCGCGGGCGAACTCCTCGGAGGCGATGAGGGAGGCGGTGGCGCCGTCGTTGAGACCGGCGGCGTTGCCGGCGGTGACCCGGCCGTGCGGGCGGAAGGGGGTCTTCAGGGCGGCGAGGTTCTCCCGCGTGGTGCCGGGGCGCATCGGCTCGTCCCGGGTGGCGAGGCCCCAGCCCGTCTCCCCGGCCTCGGGGGTGGTGCGGCGGACCGAGATCGGGACCAGGTCCTGCTGGATCTTCCCGTCGGCGTAGGCCTTGGCGGCCTTCTCCTGGGAGCGGACGGCGTACTCGTCGGCGCGCTCCTTGGTGATGGAGGGGTAGCGGTCGTGGAGGTTCTCCGCCGTCATGCCCATGAAGAGGGCGGACTCGTCCACGAGCTTCTCGCTGACGAAGCGCGGGTGGGGGTCGACGCCCTCGCCCATGGGGTGGCGGCCCATGTGCTCGACGCCGCCGGCCAGCACCACGTCGTACGCGCCGAAGGCGATCGACCCGGCGGTGGTGGTGACGGCGGTCATCGCGCCGGCGCACATCCGGTCGATGGAGTAGCCGGGGACGGACTGCGGCAGCCCCGCGAGGATGCCCGCCGTCCGGCCGAGGGTCAGGCCCTGGTCGCCGATCTGGGTGGTGGCGGCGATGGCGACCTCGTCGATCCGCGCGGGGTCGAGGCCGGGGTTGCGGCGCAGCAGCTCCCGGATGGCCTTGACGACGAGGTCGTCGGCCCGGGTCTCGTGGTAGATGCCCTTCGGGCCCGCCTTGCCGAAGGGGGTGCGGACGCCGTCGACGAAGACGACATCCCTGACGGTACGAGGCACGATGGCTCTCCTCCAGGGTGCGGGATGGCACTGCTGCTGGGCGGCGGGCAGGCGCTGAGCGCTTGCTCGCCGCCTCCCATGCTACTTACGGGTAACCATCGTGCACACCCCCGCGCCGCGGAGCGTCGAACGTCACACCCCGCGGTTTGCCCGTGGGGTGCGGGGGTGCGGGGTGCGGGGTCCTGCGGCCCGGGGTCCGTCCTCAAGCGCCGGACGGGCTTGGTTTGCTCGGGCTGCCTGTGCCCCCTGGGGCCGGCGTGGGGCGCGGACGGGCTGGGCGAATCCAGCCCCGCCGGCGAGGTGAGACGCAATCCAGCCTCGCCGGCGTTTGAGGCGCGGGGGTTCGGGGGCTGGCCCCCGACGGTGGCCCGCGGGGTGCGGGTTTCCTGTGGCACAGGGTCCGTCCTCAAGCGCCGGACGGGCTTGGTTTGCTCGGACTGCCTGTGCCGCCTGGGGCCGGCGTGGGGCGCGGACGGGCTGGGCGAATCCAGCCTCGTCGGCGAGGTGAGACGCAATCCAGCCTCGCCGGCGTTTGAGGCGCGGGGGTTCGGGGGCTGGTCCCCGACCCGGGCCCGCACTGTGCGGGTGTCCTGTGGCCCGGGGCCGTCCTCGATCTCCCCCAGAGCTGCCTCTGGGAGGTGCCCCCGGCCGGGCTGAGCGAAATCAGCCCCGCCGGCGATTGAGGCGCGAGGGTCAGGGGGTGAGGGACCGGGTGAGGAGCGGGGTCACCAGGGCGATCTGCCAGGGGCGCGCCCCCAGCGCCGCGAGCGCCTCCGCCACCGCCTCCTCCGTGTGCTCCGCCGGAGGCTCCCAGCACACCCGCCGCACCGTATCCGGCGTGATCAGATTCTCCTGTGGCAGATTCAACTCCTCCGCCAGCGCCGACACCCCCGCCCGCGCCGCCGACAGCCTCGCCGCCGCGACCGGGTCCTTGTCCGCCCAGGCCCGCGGCGGCGGCGGCCCGTTCAGCGGCTGCCCGGGCTGGGGCAGCTCCGCGTCGGGCAGCGCCCTCGCCCGGTCGACCGCCGCCTGCCACTGCTCCAGCTGCCGCCGCCCCGCCCGGTGACCGAACCCCGGCAGCGCGGTCAGCGCGTGCACATTCACCGGCACCGCGAGCGCCGCCTCGACGATCGCCGCGTCGCTCAGCACCTTCCCGGGCGACACATCGCGCCGCTGCGCGACCTTGTCCCGGGCGGTCCACAGCTCCCGCACCACCGCCATCTGCCGGCGCCGCCGCACCTTGTGCATCCCGGAGGTCCGCCGCCACGGGTCCTTCCGGGGCGGCGCGGGCGGCGCCGAGACGATGGCCTCGAACTCCTGGTGCGCCCACTCCAGCTTCCCCTGCCGGTCCAGCTCCTTCTCCAGCGCGTCCCGCAGGTCCACCAGCAGCTCCACGTCGAGCGCGGCATAGCGCAGCCACGGCTCGGGCAGCGGCCGGGTGGACCAGTCGACGGCGGAGTGCCCCTTCTCCAGGGCGTACCCGAGCACCGACTCCACCATCGCGCCGAGCCCGACCCGGGGGAACCCGGCGAGCCGGCCGGCCAGCTCGGTGTCGAAGAGGCTGGTCGGCACCATGCCTATGTCCCGCAGGCACGGCAGGTCCTGGGTCGCCGCGTGCAGAATCCACTCGGTCCCGGCGAGCGCCGCGCCCAGCTCCGAGAGATCGGGGCAGCCCACCGGGTCGATCAGGGCGCTGCCCGCGCCCTCGCGGCGCAGCTGCACGAGATAGGCGCGCTGGCCGTAGCGGTAGCCGGAGGCGCGCTCGGCGTCCACGGCGACGGGGCCGGTGCCCGCCGCGAAAGCGGCGATCACTCCGGCCAGTCCTGCCGCGTCGGCGACCACCGGGGGGATGCCCTCGCGCGGCTCCAGCAGGGGAGTGGGAGCCTCTTCGGCTGCGACGCCGTCGTCCGGGGGAGCGCCCCCGGCGGTTCGCAGTGCGGTCTCTGCTGCGGTGTCTTGGGCGTCGGTCACGTGTCAAGGGTATCCGTGAACGGAGCGCGCCTGTCGACGGAAACGTTCCGTCGGCAGGCGCGCGGGGGTCGGGGACGGTCAGTGGATGATGCCGGTACGCAGCGCTACCGCGACCATTCCGGCCCGGTCGCCCGTGCCGAGCTTGCGGGCGATCCGGGCGAGGTGGCTCTTCACGGTGAGGGCGGAGAGCCCCATGGAGACACCGATCGCCTTGTTCGACTGGCCCTCCGCCACCAGCCGCAGCACCTCCACCTCACGGCCGGACAGCTCGCGGTAGCCGCCCGGGTGGCTCGGGGCACCCGGGGGGCGGCGGTGGCCCAGACGTGCGGCCGCGGCGCCGATGGGGGCGGCGCCGGGGCGGGTGGGGTGCCCGATGTTGGTGCGCGTACCGGTCACGACATAGCCCTTGACGCCGCCCGCGAGGGCGTTGCGCACGGCGCCGATGTCATCGGCCGCGGAGAGGGCGAGGCCGTTGGGCCACCCCGCGGCACGGGTTTCGGACAGGAGGGTCAGCCCGGAACCGTCGGGCAGGTGGACGTCGGCAACGCAGATGTCGCGCGGGTTGCCGACGCGGGGACGGGCCTCCGCGATCGACGACGCCTCGATCACGTCTCGCACTCCGAGGGCCCACAGATGGCGGGTGACGGTGGAGCGGACGCGTGGGTCGGCCACGACCACCATGGCCGTCGGCTTGTTCGGGCGGTAGGCGACCAGGCTTGCGGGCTGCTCGAGAAGAACGGACACCAGGCCTCCTGGGGGAAGGTGCGGGACGGGCCGGGCTCGGGGAATGAGGCCGGGCGAACCGATCAGTTAGGGTCACTGACCTCTTCGGCACCAAACGTGACCGGCTTTAGAGAAAGATCACGATTTAGTGAGTGATATTTGGTGCAATTCGGACGGATGAGCGATCATTCGGTCTCTGAACTGACAGAGCGTTACGTCGAGGTGGTCCATGGAGCCGACCGGGCGGGGGCGGCGAGGGGCGGGGGCGGGTCCGCACAGTCTCCCCGGGCGCGCCGCCCCCCGCCGCCCGCGCTCCTCACCGGTGCTGCGGCCCCCGCCGCTGCGGAAGCGACACCACCCCCGCCGCCTGGTCCCCCGTACCGCCCGCGACCGGCGGCAGCCCCGCGATCTGGCAGAGGAGATCGCACCAGGCCACAAGGTGCCCCGCGGTGTCCGGCACCCCGCCCGGCCCCTCCTCGGGGGTCCAGGACGCCCGGATCTCGATCTGGGTCGCGGGCCGCCGGTCGGCAAGTCCACCGAAATAGTGAGACCCCGCGCGGGTGACGGTCCCGCTCGGTTCCCCGTACGCGAGACCCCGCGCCTCCAGCGCCCCCGTCAGCCACGACCAGGACACATCGGGCAGCAGCGGATCGGCCGCCATCTCCGGCTCCAGCTCCGCGCGGACCAGGGTCACCAGCCGGAACGCGCCCTGCCAGGCGTCATGGCCCGCCGGGTCGTGCAGCAGCACCAGACGGCCGTCGGCGAGATCCTCCTCGCCGTCGACGACCGCCGCCTCCAGGGCGTACGCGTGCGGCGCGAGCCGCTTCGGCGGGCGCGCGGGGTCCACCTCGATCCCCGGGCGCAGCCGGGCGGACCGCAGTGCCTCGACCGCGGCTCTGAATGCGCGCGGAACCGAATCGCCCTCCCCGCCGTCCTGATCGTCAGCGCCGTTGGAATGATCGGAAAAATGTCCCTGAGCGGCAGCCATGCGGGGAAGAGTAGGCGGAATGGGCGCCTCACGCAGGGAAGGACACCCGGGGCGGCGGACACTTCCTCGGTCCATGCGAAGATTTGGGGCGTGAGCGCCAACGACCGCCCCACGGGCCAGCAGCCGAAGCCGTACGACTCCGCCTTCCTCAAGGCGTGCAGGCGTGAGCCCGTGCCGCACACCCCGGTCTGGTTCATGCGGCAGGCGGGCCGCTCGCTGCCCGAGTACCTCAAGGCGCGCGAGGGCATCCCCATGCTGGAGTCGTGCATGCGGCCCGAGCTGGTCAAGGAGATCACCCTCCAGCCCGTGCGCCGCCACGACGTCGACGCGGCGATCTACTTCAGCGACATCGTGGTGCCCCTGAAGGCCATCGGCATCGACCTCGACATCAAGCCGGGCGTCGGCCCGGTCGTCGCGGAGCCGATCCGCACCCGCGCCGACCTGGCGCGGCTGCGCGAGCTGACCCCCGACGACGTCCGCTATGTCACCGAGGCGATCGGGCTGCTCACCGACGAGCTGGGCACCACCCCGCTGATCGGGTTCGCGGGCGCGCCCTTCACCCTCGCCAGCTATCTCGTGGAGGGCGGCCCGTCCCGCAACCACGAGCACACCAAGGCCCTGATGTACGGCGACCCCGGACTGTGGGCGGAGCTGCTGGACCGGCTCGCGGGGATCACCTCCGCGTTCCTGAAGGTCCAGATCGAGGCCGGCGCGAGCGCCGTGCAGCTCTTCGACTCCTGGGTCGGCGCGCTCTCCCCCGCCGACTACCGGCGCTCGGTGCTGCCCGCATCGGCCAAGGTCTTCGACTCGGTCGCCTCCTACGGTGTCCCGCGCATCCACTTCGGTGTGGGTACGGGGGAGCTGCTCGGCCTCCTCGGCGAGGCGGGCGCCGATGTCGTGGGCGTCGACTGGCGGGTGCCGCTGGACGAGGCCGCCCGCCGGGTGGGCCCCGGGAAGGCGCTCCAGGGGAACCTGGACCCGGCGGTGCTCTTCGCCGGGCCGGAGGCCGTGGAGGCCAAGGCCACCGAGGTGCTCGAAGCGGCGGCCGGCCTGGAGGGCCATGTGTTCAACCTGGGCCACGGAGTGCTGCCGACCACCGACCCGGACGCGCTGACCCGCCTGGTGGACTTCGTCCACCGCGAAACCGCTCGCTAACCCCGCCCGGCCCACCGCTCCCCGGCGGGCCGCGGCAGGGCGGCGGCCAGGGCGCAGAGCGGCAGCAGGGCCAGCACCAGAATCCCGCCGCCGAGCGCCAGCAGCGGAAAGCCGCCGAGGGCCACCACCACGCCCGAGGCCAGCCCGCCGGCCGCGCCGGCGACCGAGACACCCACATCCACGAGCCCCTGCGCGGCGGCCCTCCCCGCCGCCGGCAGGGCGTCGGTGATCAGAGCCGTCCCGGCGACGAACCCGAGGTTCCAGCCGACGCCCAGCAGCACCAGCGCCAGGGCCAGCACCGGGACGGAGTCCGGCGGTGCCAGCGAGGCCAGCAGCCCCGCCGCGAACAGCGCGGCGGCGCCCAGAGCCGCCGTGACCAGGCGCCCGGCCCGGTCGGCGAGCGCCCCGGAGAGCGGCGACGACAGATACATCGCCCCCAGATGCACCCCGATGACCAGCCCCGCCGCCCCGGTGCCATGGCCATGGGCGGCCATGTGAACCGGGGTCATCGTCATGACCGCGATCATCACCAACTGGCTGAGGACCATGACCGCCGCGCCGGTGAACATCCCGCGCCGGTCGGCCCGTACGGCCCCGTCCGGGCCCGGGTCCCCGGAGCCGTCCGCCGGACCGGCCGCCGCCGCGCGGGCCAGCGGCAGCGGGTCCGGGCGCAGAAAGACCGCCAGAAAGAGCGCCGCCGCCCCGAAGGCCACCGCCGCCAGCAGAAACGGGCCCGCGAGCCGGGGGATGCCCCAGCTCAGCGCGAGCCGTCCGCTGACCCCGGCCAGCGCGGGCCCGGCGACCGCCCCGGCGGCCATGGCGAAGAGCACCGTGGAGACGGCGCGGCCCCGCCGCTCCGGCGAGGCCAGATCGGCGCCCGCGTACCGGGCCATCAGCAGGGTCACCGTCCCGGCGCCGTAGACCAGCAGCGCGCCGAAGAGCAGGGCGACGCTGTCCAGCGCGGTCGCCGACACCACCCCGAGGCTGCCGAGCGCCCCGGTGGCGTACCCCAGGGCCAGTCCGGGCCGGCGGCCCCAGCGCTGGCAGACCCGGCCGATGCCCACCGCGCCGACGGCGGCCCCGGCCGCGAAGAGCGCGCTGGACACCCCGGCGAGGCCGGTCGACCCGAGCATCTCCCCGGCGATCAGCGCCCCGACACTGATCCCGGCAGCGAGGGCCGCGCCGCTCAGCATCTGCGCCACCGCCAGCACGGTGAGAATCCGGCGCTGCGCGGGGTGCTCACCCGGCGCGCCCGCCGTCCTCGCCGCGGGGCCGGCCGCCGTCTCCCGGGCCGGGGACCGCCTCATGGCACCCGCTCCCCGAGGTCAGGCCGGCCCGAGGGCGGCGATGTCCGCGAGCGACATGCTCATCCGCTCGTGCAGAAAGCGGACGATGGTCCAGTGCGGCAGCGCACCCTCGTCGAAGGGCCCGAATTCCCGGCAGTACAGCGGAATCCAGCGCAGCGCCTCCTCCAGGGAGCGCTCACGGCCCGGCTCCTGCTGATAAGCGGCGTAACCGATGCTGCGGTGCTCGATGAAGAAACCGCCCGGCAGCCGCTTCTCGCACAGCTCCCGGTACTCCCGGGTCTGGAGGATGAGATAGTGCCAAATCTCATCGATGTGCTGCTCGACCGGGAGGAAGAGACCGCTGAGTTCGTCGCGGTGACGCGAAATGAGATAGAGATACCGCATGCATTCCGTGATCTGGCGTTCCATGTCCTGCGGAGAACCACCGGTCTGTTCCACGAAATAATTCACGGTCTCCGCGTGGAGATCCTCGCCCAGAAGTTCCCTGAGGTCGTTCCGCGATATTCGACGCTCTGTCCTCATGATGCTCCAGTCACCAGCCAGGTGTACTTTCCCGAGGCCCCGATCGGGATATGGGTACGGTGTTCGACCGCGCACTCCAGCCCGGTCAGCTCGCCGACGAGCCTGCTCAGCGCGGTCCGCTCGCCCGGCCCGAGCGGACCTCCGTCGAAGGTGGTGTACAGCAGCCGTACCGCGCCGTCCCCCGCGCTCGCCGCCCGCACCTGGTAGAGGAAGACATGCGAGGACGCGGCCGTCACACAGCTGTCGATGTCGCTGTGCGCCACCGGCCCGTTCGGCGTCGGCAGCAGCTCCTTGACCCGGCCGCAGAACCGGGAGACCTTCGCCGGGTCCGGTGTTCCGTCCGTGGTGCGGACGCAGTCGCCGGAGCGGTAGCGGATCAGCGGCATGTACGGATTGCGGACGCTCGTCACGATCAGACTGTGGATCGAGCTGCCCGGGGCCACGGGCTCCAGCTCCAGACTCATCCGGTCCAGGAACGGGTGGTACCGCCCGCCCCGGTCGCTGTAGTAGAGATAGCCCAGCTCGGTGCTGCCGAAGAGATCGACCACCGGACAGCCGAGGTACCGCTCCAGATACTCCCGGACATTGGCCGGGGTGTACTCATAGGCGGTGATGACGCTCGCCGGGGTCGGGAAGCCGTCCCACAGATCCAGGTCGAGGGCTTTGCGCACCAGATGCGCCAGGTGGTGGCCGGAGCAGTCCAGGTGGTACCAGCCCAGCGGGTGGGCGTCCCGCTCGGCCCGGATCTCGCCGAGCATCCGCTCCACGTCCGCCCGGTCCCAGAGCGCCGGGTCGAGCCGGAGGTTGAGATAGACGGTCCGCTCGTCCAGCCGCCGGTCCGCGAGGCCCGGCACGGCCGCCGGGGGCTCGCCGCGCCGCTTCGCGTTGACGCGGGCGACGTGCTCGGTCGCGAGCAGGGTGGTGAGCGAGACGCGCCGGCACTCCTGGTGCCAGGTCTCCGCGATGTCCGGGTGCTCGCTCCACAGCCGGTAGTACGACGTGAGCAGGAAGTACGGCGGTCTGATGATCTGCATCCGGGCGTGGTTGGTGCCGGTGGAGAGCACGAACTCGGCCTCGCCCGACTCCAGCGCCCGGGCCAGCCGCGGCGACATCCAGTTGTCCGGGAAACCGCGGGCTATCTCCGGCTTCTCCAGAATGGGGAACCAGCCTTGCTCGATCGATGTCCGGTAGAGGGGGATGTCCCGGATCTGATCGATGATGCCGGAACTGGGCTGACCGTCCACGGGTGACCTTCAATCGGCTGCGGAGAACCGGCGGTGCGGCGGCGGGGCCGTGCCAAAGGGCCGTACGGAGGGTGAGAACGGGCGGGCCGGGCGACCGCCGGAACCATTCGCCCGGCCCTCGTTCTCCGGTCATCGGCCGGTCGGTGACCGGTGACGCGACCGTTCAGTGTCCGTCCGGTGCCCGTTCAGGAAATGCAGCCGGCCTTCGGCGCGGCGCTGATGCAGCCGGCCTTGGCCGTTGCGCTGATACAGCCGGACTTGGTGGCGCCTTCCGATGAATTGGCGGAGTTCCAGGCCCGCCAGATGTCGTCCTGGGCCATCTTCTTGATGAGCTGTTCCATATCCGACCTCCGGTGATCCGGTCTGCGGTGGGGTCCGCGTTTTCCGTTCACTGGAAGTTAGGAGTATTCGCTTGTCCCTGTCAATGGATGTGCTGGTGAGAGACGAATGAGAGCGAATGAGAGAGTGCTCATGAGAATGTCGGGCGGGGTGGGATTTCCGGCTTTGCCGGGGATTCTTGGGGGCGGGGGGCGGGGTCCCAGGGCCCCGCGGGGTGCGGGGTCCCGGGGCGCGGGGTCCGTCCTCAAGCGCCGGACGGGCTGACTGGGGGCGCGGGTTCGTTCTCAAGCGCCGGACGGGGTGGCTCGGGGCGGGGGGTCAGGTTGTTGACCGTACCGCTGTCACCGCCTTGCGGGCCGCCACCAGGACCGGGTCCCACACCGGTGAGAACGGGGGCGCGTAGCCGAGGTCCAGCATCGTCATCTGCTCCACCGTCATCCCGGCGGTCAGCGCCACCGCCGCGATGTCCACCCGCTTCGCCGCGCCCTCCCCGCCCACGATCTGCACCCCCAGCAGCCGGCCCGTGCGCCGCTCCGCGAGCATCTTCACCGTCATGGAGCCGGCGTCCGGGTAGTAGCCCGCCCGGCTCGTCGACTCGATGGTGGCGGTGACGTACCGCAGCCCCACCTCCGTCGCGTCCTTCTCCCGCAGCCCGGTGCGGGCGATCTCCAGATCGCACACCTTGCTCACCGCCGTGCCCACGACGCCCGGGAAGGTCGCGTAGCCGCCGCCCGCGTTGGCGCCGATGATCTGGCCGTGCTTGTTGGCGTGCGTGCCCAGCGGCACATGGCGCTCCCGGCCCGAGACCAGGTCGAGCACCTCCACACAGTCCCCGCCTGCCCAGATGTTCTCCTGGCCCCGCACCCGCAGCGCCAGATCGGTCAGCAGACCGCCGTACACCCCCAGCGGCAGCCCGGCGGCCCGGGCGAGCCCCGTCTCCGGCCGTACCCCCATCCCGAGGACCACCACATCCGCCGGGTACTCCGCGTCCTCGGTCGCCACCGCGCGCACCCGGCCGTCGGAGCCGGTGCGGACCCCGGTCACCGCCGCGCCGTTGACGGTGGTGATGCCGAGACCGTCCATCGCCTCGTGGACCAGCCGGCCCATGTCCGGGTCGAGGGTCGCCATCGGCTGCTCGCCCCGGTTGAGGACCGTCACCTCGAAACCCCGGTGCAGCAGCGCCTCCGCCATCTCCACACCGATGTAGCCGGCGCCCACCACCACCGCCCTGCGGCCCCCGGTGGCGGCGAGGGTGTCCAGCAGCGCCTGCCCGTCGTCCAGCGTCTGGACGCCGTGCACCCCCGGGGCGTCGATCCCCGGCAGCTCCGGGCGGACCGGGCGGGCACCGGTCGCCAGCACCAGCTTGTCGTAGCCGGTCCAGCTCTCGGCGCCGCTCTCCAGATCGCGGGAGCGCACCCGCCCGCCGGCCATGTCCACCTCGGTGACCTCGGTGCGCGTGCGCAGCTCGATGTCCCGCTCCCGGTGCTCGGCGGGGGTGCGCGCGATCAGCTCGTCGCGCCCCCGGACCTGACCACCCACCCAGTACGGGATGCCGCACGCCGAGTACGAACTGAAGTGGCCGCGCTCGAACGCGACGATCTCCAGCTCGTCCGGACCCTTGAGCCTGCGGGCCTGCGACGCGGCGGACATCCCCGCCGCGTCGCCCCCGACGACGACCAGTCGTTCAGCTGTCATGCCGCACACGCTACGGGCGTGCGGCCCCTCGCACCCGGCCGGGGCCCGCCGCCGGGAACGGTTTCCGGCCGGCGGCCGCGAAGAGGTCACGGTCGGGCCCCGGAGCGGCGTTTGAGAGAGTGGGGACATGCAGCCCCTCCCGCATACGGACATCGCGGCCGGTACCGCCCCGGGCACCGGCGCTCCCGCCCACGCCGTCGTCATCGGCGGCGGGATCTCCGGCCTCGCCGCAGCCCACCGGCTCGCGACCGCCGGGGCCCGGGTGACCCTCCTGGAGTCCACCGAGCGCCTCGGCGGCAAGCTCGCCCCGGGGGAGATCGCCGGCGCCCCCGTCGACCTGGGCGCCGAGTCGCTGCTCGCGCGCCGCCCCGAGGCCATCGCCCTCGCCCGCGCCACCGGGCTCGGCGACCGGCTCACGGCACCCGCCACCGCCACCGCCTCCATCTGGACCCGGGACGCGCTGCGCCCCATGCCCAAGGGGCATGTCATGGGCGTCCCCGGCACCGCCGGGGCGCTCGCCGGGCTGCTCTCCCCCGAGGGCATCGCCAGGATCGCCCGGGAGCCCGAGCTGCCCCCCGCCGACCTCGGCGACGATGTCGCCATCGGCGCCCATGTCGCCGCCCGTCTCGGCCCCGAGGTCGTCGACCGGCTGGTCGAACCGCTCCTCGGCGGGGTGTACGCGGGGGACGCCCACCGCATCTCCATGCGCGCCGCCGTACCCCAGCTCTTCGAGGCGGCCCGGCGCCACCCCTCGCTGCTCGACGCGGTCCGCGAGGTCCAGGAGAGCGCCCGCCGCGCCCAGGCCGGCGGGCCCGTCTTCCTCGGTGTCGAAGGCGGTGTCGGCACCCTGCCGGGCGCGGTCGCCGACGCGGTGCGCGCGCTGGGCGGCGAGATCCGCACCGGCACCCCGGTCCTCGGCATCGGCAGGACCGCGCGCGGCTGGCAGATCCGCACCGACCGCAGGCTGATCACCGCCGACGCCGTCGTCATCGCCACCCCCGCCTGGGCCACCGCCGACCTCCTCGCCGCCGAGGCCCCCGCCGCCGCGACGGCACTCGGCCGGGTCGAGTACGCCTCCATGGCCCTGGTCACTCTCGCCTTCGCCCGCCGGGACCTGGCCCCGCTCCCCGCCGGCAGCGGCTTTCTGGTGCCGCCGTCCGACGGCCGCACCATCAAGGCCGCCACCTTCTCCAGCCAGAAGTGGCAGTGGGTCGCCGACGCCGCCCCCGACCTCGTCGTGCTGCGCACCTCCATCGGCCGCTACGGCGAGGAGGAGCAGCTGCACCGCGACGACAGCGAGCTGGCCGCCGCCTCGCTGCGCGATCTGGAGACCGCCGCCGGAATCTCCGCCCGGCCCGTCGCCACCCGGGTCACCCGCTGGATCGACGGGCTGCCGCAGTACCCCGTCGGCCATCTCGCCCGGGTCGCCGCCATCCGCGAGGAGATCGCGAAACTCCCCGGACTGCGGGTCTGCGGGGCCGTGTACGACGGTGTCGGCATCCCCGCCTGCGTCGCCGACGGGCAGCGCGCCGCGGACGAGATTCTCGCCACGCCGACCCTGGCGCAGGGCACTGATCAGCGCGCGGGACAATAGCCGTATGAGTGCGCCCGAAAAGATCCCGAACGCAGGCAAGAAGGCCAAGGACCTCAACGAGGTCATCCGGTACACGCTGTGGTCCGTCTTCAAGCTGCGCGATGTGCTGCCCGAGGACCGTTCCGGTTACGCGGAGGAGGTCCAGGAGCTGTTCGACCGGCTCGCCGCCGCGGATGTCAAGATCCGCGGTACCTACGATCTCTCCGGGCTGCGCGCGGACGCCGATGTCATGATCTGGTGGCACGCCGAGACCGCGGACGAGCTCCAGTCGGCGTACAGCCTCTTCCGCCGCACCCGCCTCGGCCGGGCGCTGGAGCCGGTCTGGTCGAACATGGCGCTGCACCGCCCCGCCGAGTTCAACAAGTCGCACATCCCGGCGTTCCTCGCCGACGAGAACGCCCGCGACTACGTCAGCGTCTACCCCTTCGTACGCTCCTACGACTGGTATCTGCTGCCCGACGAGGACCGCCGGAGGATGCTCGCCGACCACGGCAAGATGGCCCGCGGCTACCCGGACGTACGCGCCAACACCGTCGCGTCGTTCTCGCTCGGCGACTACGAGTGGATTCTCGCCTTTGAGGCCGACGAACTGCACCGTATCGTCGACCTGATGCGTCATCTGCGTGCCTCCGAGGCCCGGATGCACGTCCGCGAGGAGGTCCCGTTCTACACGGGCCGCCGCAAGTCGGTCGCGGACCTGGTGGCCCAGCTCGCCTGAGCCGGACCACCGCAGAACGCAGGCCGGTGCGCACCCAGCGGACCCGGCCTCTCAGACCCGGAAGATCAGACGGTGTGCGGCAGCTTCGGAGCTGCCGCCCGCCGGTCCAGCGACACCGGGTCCGGCTCCGGGTGCGGCGCGCACGCAGCGCGCCGCACCGGCGTCCTCCCGCGCAGCAGATAGTTCTCCAGATGCGCGTTCACACAGCTGTTGGCGCCGCCGCCGATGCCGTGCGTCCCGGCGTCCTCCTCGGTGATCAGCACCGCCCCCTTCAGCCGCCGCGCCAGCTCCTTCGCCCCCGCGTACGGGGTCGCCGCATCCCGCTCGGCCGCCAGGATCAGCACCGGCGGCAGCGCGCCCCGCTTGGTGCGCACCTCCAGCGGACGCTGCCGGGGCGCGGACCAGTAGGCACAGGGCAGATTCGTCCAGACGTTGTCCCAGGTCTCGAAGGGCGCCCTGCGGGCCAGCGCGGTGTTGTCGCGGTCCCACACCTCCCACGCGGTCGGCCAGGGCGCGTCATTGCACTCGATGGCCGTGTAGACGGCGCTGGAGTTCTCGGCGGCCCTCGCGCTCCCCGGCCGGGGAGCGGCCTGGGCGATCAGCGGCTTCGCGTTGCCCCGCAGATACTCCGAGAGCGCGGTGGCCCGCTCCACCCAGTAGTCGTCGTAGTAACCGGCTCCGAGGAACGCCGCCTGGAGCTGCCCCGGACCGACCTTGCCGCCCGCCGGCTCCACCGCCAGCCGGGCGCGCGCCCGCTCGTAGCTCTCCGCCACCGCCTCCGGAGTGGCTCCGAGGCCGTAGGTCGCGTCGTGCCGGGCCACCCAGGCGCGGAAGTCGGCCCAGCGGCTCTCGAACGCCAGGGACTGTTCGAGATTGCTGCGGTACCAGATCTTCTCGCGGGCCGGGTCCACCACCGAGTCGAAGACCATCCGCCGCACATGGGACGGGAAGAGCGTCGCGTACAGCGCGCCGAAGTAGGTGCCGTACGAGGCCCCCATGAAGGTCAGCCGGGGCTCGCCGAGCGCCGCCCGCAGCACCTCCAGATCGCGCGCGTTGTTGAGCGAGGTGTAGTGCCGCAGCGCCGGTCCGGTCCTGTCGGCGCAGCCCGCCGCATAGGCGCGCGCCTCGGCGATCCGTTCCCTCTTGTACGCCTCCGAGGGGTGGAACGGAGAGTCGGTGGGGGCCTTGAGGACCTCCTCGGGGTCCCGGCAGGAGAGCGGAGCCGAACGGCCGACGCCGCGCGGGGAGTACCCCACCAGGTCGTAGGCGCGGGCGATCCGCTTCCACTCGGGGAGCCCGCCCGCCAGGGGGAACCACATGCTCGACGCGCCGGGGCCGCCCGGGTTGTAGACCAGCGCGCCCTGGCGCCGGTCCGCGCCGCCGGTCGCCGCCACCCGGCTCACGGTCAGGGAGATCCGCTTCCCTGCGGGCTCCGCGTAGTCGAGCGGCACCGAGACGGTGCCGCAGCTCACGGACGAGGGGAGGCCCTCCGCCTCGGGGCAGGCGCGGAAGGCGATGCCCGTGGCGGCGGCGCGGCGGGCGGCGAGCACCGTGCCCAGGGACTCGGCGTCGGTGGCGGCGGCACCGCGCACCGGGGTGACCAGTGTTCCGGTGAGAAGGACCGCGATCCCCGCCGCCACCCCGTACTTCGCGCGTGCTCTCATCCCGGTCCCCTCTGGTGCCCTCGTGCCCATGGCAGTCAGGGGATCTTTCGCGGTGCCCGGGGCCGTGTAAAGCACCGCCGGGCGGTGTCGCGGCCAATGCCCCCGATGCGCCCCCCTGGTGCGGTCGCGCCCCGGCGCCCGCCGGTGCGCGCCCGCCGGTGCGCGCCCGCCCGGTCCGGCTGTCCGTGTCCGTGTCCGTGTTCGGGTGAGGGGGAGCGGGGGCGGGGGCGGGCCGTGGGGAGGGCCCGCGCGCACCGTGCTCCGGAGCAGCGGAGCCGCCGGACCCGCGGGGGAGGGACTGCCCCCCGGCCGCGACACGGGCCCGGCGGACGGGCCCCAGTGTTCTCCGGGCTCAGCGGCTCACCGCTGTCTCGCGGCCGACGCGGGACAGCTTCTCGGGGTTGCGCACCGCGTAGAGCCCGGTGATCAGACCGTGGTCGACGCGCACCGCCAGGACGGAGTCGACCTCTCCGTCCAGCAGCAGGATCAGCGCCGGGTGGCCGTTGACCTGGGCGGGCCTGAGCGACACCCTGGCCCCGGCCTTCCCCAGCACCCGGGCCACCCGCTCGGCGCCCACGACGGGCACCAGCGCGGCCCGTACCACCCCTCCGCCGTCGCTGAGCAGCACGACATCCGGCGCGATCAGATCGAGCAGCCGCTGGAGGTCGCCCGTCTCGACCGCCCGCTGGAACGCCGCGAGCACATCCCGGTTCTCGGCCGGGGAGATTGCCCCGCGCGGCCTGCGCGCCGCGACATGCGCCCGTGCCCGGTGCGCGATCTGACGGACCGCCGCCGGGCTCTTGCCGACGGCCTCCGCGATCTCGTCGTACTCCAGGGCGAACACCTCGCGCAGCACGAACACCGCCCGCTCGGTCGGCGCGAGCGTCTCCAGCACCAGCAGCATCGCCATCGAGACGCTCTCCGCCAGCTCGGCGTCCTCGGCCACGTCGGGCGCGGTCAACAGCGGTTCGGGCAGCCACGGGCCGACATAGGTCTCCCGCCGCCGGCGGAGCGTGCGCAGCCGCGTCAGCGCCTGACGGGTGGTCATCCGGACCAGGAAGGCACGGGGATGCCGCACCGTGCCGAGATCGACGCCCGCCCAGCGCAGCCAGGTTTCCTGGAGGACGTCCTCGGCGTCGGCGGCGGAGCCGAGCATCTCGTAGGCGACGGTGAAGAGCAGACTGCGGTGGGCGACGAACGCCTCGGTCGCCGGGTCCGGCCGCCCGTCGCCGCCGCCCGGCCCGGCCGCCGTCCGTTCACTGTGCTCGCTCATGGCCCGCTCCCACTCTCCGCTCCCGGCCGTCTCACGCACGGGACGCCGCTCCCCGCCGCCCTGTGACAGCCGCGGTCGGTGGTCTGTGTCACACCGCCGGGCCGTCACAGGGCCCGGCGGGCCGGCGTCCCGTGGTCGTCAGGGTGCCGCGCACCATCCGCGCGGCCCACCGGCCCATCTGTGAGGACGACATCATGGAACCCCGTATGGACCTGTTCGCCCACGACATCGGCGCGAGGATCGGCAAGGGGATCTTCGGCATCCACCGGACCATCGAGGAAGCGGGACTGTCCGGGGTGACCCGGGAGCTGGTGCTGCTGCGCGTCAGCCAGATCAACGGCTGCGGCCACTGTCTCGACATGCACGCGGAGGCGGCGGCGGCCGGCGAGACGCCGGTGCGGCTCGCCCTGGTCGCCGCCTGGCGCCACGCGACCGTGTTCACGGAGGCCGAGCGGGCCGCGCTGGCCCTCGCCGAGGAGGGCACCAGGATCGCCGACGCCTCCCCGGGCGTGTCCGACGGGACCTGGGCCGGGGTGCGCGAGCACTACGACGACGACCAGATCGTGGCGCTGGTCGCGCTGATCGCCATGATCAACGCCACCAACCGGATCGCCGTGACCCTGAACAGCGCGGGCGGGTCCCACCGGCCCGGGCAGCTCGCGGAACTCGTGGGCTGAACGGCCGCGCCGGCGGGCGGCGGTGGCGACGGCGGCGCGCGGCCCGGCCCGGATCGCCGCACCGGCCGCTCCGGGCCGGTCCCGCTCCGGGCCGGTCCCGCTCCGGCCCGGTCCCGCTCCGGGCCGGTCCCGCTGCGGAGCGGTCAGCCGCAGCCGCAGCCACCGCATCCGCCGCAGCCACTGCCACCGCCGCCGTCCCCGCCCGAACCGCCGTCCCCGCTTCCGCCGTCCGAGCCGCCCCCGCTGTCGTCGCCGCCGCTGTCCCCGGCGGTCTCGCTGTCGCCGCTGGTGCTTCCGCACCCCGCGCCCGCCCCCGAGCCGCACCACGGCGCGGCGACGGCGCCCGACGCCCCGCCGGCCGCCGCGACGAACACCACCGGGGCGAGGGCGGCGGCCACCAGCACCGTCCTGAGCGCCGGGTCCGGCACCCCGCGCGCGCCCTTGATCGCCACCAGCCGGGGCGGCGCCTCCGTCGCGAGGTGCTTCGCGCCGTGCGCGGCGAGCGCCTCCTTCCCGGCGGGGGTGATCCGGGCCCGCGCGCGGGAGGCGACCGTGAAGCCGGCGACCTGGCCGAGGACCAGGGCGGGCAGCACCAGCACGGCGAACGGCACCTCCGGCCGCTCCCACTCCCGCACGAAGGCCACGACGTTCAGCGCCACGGCCGCGGGAATGCTCCACGCGGTCACCAGGCCGAGGGCCCGCCCACAGCCGGACAGCGTCCGCCGGCCCGGGGTCGGCGCCGTCATCAGCCCGTCGGCGGCCAGCCGGTCGCCGATCGCCTGCACCACGGGGTCGCGCATCACTGTCTGCCGCAGCCGCTCCAGGGAGCCGTTGGGCGCCACCGCCAGCGCGTCGAGCACCGCCCGCTCCACCGCGTCCCCGGCGACCGGCCGCCGCTCGGAGACGATCCCGGGACCGCCGATCAGCAGCCGCCCGTCCTGGTGCAGGGCGGTGAGCGCCACATCGACCACCCGGCCGGGACCGCCGCCGAGGAAGGCGGCCTCGTACACGTCCTCGACCCTCCGGCCCGGGGGCACACCGGGCCGGCCGAGCCGGGTGGCCAGCAGCCCGGCCAGCAGGGCTGTGGAGCAGATCCCCATCACGAGATACACATAGACGACCGCTGGGCCCATCGATTACCTCCGTACGAGGGCGGCGCGGGCGGCCCGCACGATCCGGCTGCCCCGCCGCGGCGGGTGTGGGGCGACCCGGTACTCCCACCACCGGGTCAGCCGGCGCCGGGCCCGCTCATCGGCGGGCTGCCCGGCGATGAGGAGGTGCTCGGCGAAGTCGAGGGCGTCCCTGCGGTAGCCGGAACGCATCGGCCTGGACCGGGCGTACGCGAGGAAGGCGGCCCGGTAGCCGTCGCCGAGGATCTCCGGCAGCTCGGGCGCCACCCGCGCGACCACCGAGGCGCGCTTGGCGGCGAGGGCCCGGCTCTGCACCCCCAGCCGCCGGAGGTCGAAGCCCTCGGGCGCGGGCGTCCCGGCGACCAGCGACGAGAGCAGCGCCGCCTGGGAGATCCCGAGCCGCTCGCGGGCGGAATCGGCCCCGGCGGGCGCGGTGTCCGCCGCGGGACGGACCGGGGCGGTACGCGGCGGCATGGCCCGGCCCGCTCCGTCCCGCACTGTCTTGCGGATCGTCTCCAGCTCCCCGGCCAGCTCGTCGGCGGACGGAAAGTCCTCGTCCCGCTCCAGCAGCACCCCGGGTGGCCGGAGCCGGGAGCGCAGATCCCGCAGGATGTCGAGGACCGGCTCGGTGACCGGGTGGGCGTGGGTGTCGTGCCAGACGCCGTCACGCTCGATCCCGCCCGCGACATGGACGTACGCGACGGCCTCCAGGGGCAGCTCGTCGAGGGCCCGCGACGGGTCCTCGCCCCGGTTCACCCGGTTGGTGTGGAGGTTGGCCACATCGATCAGCAGCCCCACGCCGGTGCGCTCCACCAGCTCCGCGAGGAACTGCCCCTCCGTCAGCTCCTCGTCCGGCCAGGAGATCAGCGCGGCGATGTTCTCCAGGGCCAGCGGCACCGGGAGGGAGTCCTGCGCGATGCGGACGTTCTCGCAGAGCACCCCGAGCGCGTCCCGGGTGCGCGGCACCGGCAGCAGATGACCGGCCTCCAGCCGCGGCGACGCGGTCAGCGCGCCCCCGGCGCGGACAAAGGCGATGTGCTCGGTGACCAGCGGCGCGTCCAGCGCCCGCGCCCGTTCCGCCAGATCCCGCAGCTTCCGCTCGGACGGCCGGTCCGCGCCGCCGAGCCCCAGCGAGACGCCGTGCGGCACGACGCGGGTGCCGCGTGAGCGCAGCCGGGTCAGTGACTCGGGCAGATGCCCGGGGCAGACGTTCTCCGCCACGACCTCCACCCAGTCGACGCCCGGCAGCGCCTCCACCGTCTCCGCGATCTCCGGCCGCCACCCGATTCCTGTGCCGAGTTCCATGTCCCCCTCCTCCGCCCGCTGCCCCCTGGGACGGGCATGCCAGGGTCATGGCCCCGTCAGGCGGTGATGAATCCATGAGGAGGGACGTTCAGAGGAGGATTTGAGGTTCCCTCCGGACAGGGCCGTTCGGAGCGGCGGCCGGGTGCGGGCCCGGGGCGGCCGTTGCCGGTGCCGCCGGTGCGCACGAGACGGGGTCTCAGCGGCGCAGCGCCGGGTGGTCGGCGACGACCGTGCAGCTGCCGGGGGCGATCTCGGTGAAGCCCGCGTCCCTGACGACCGGCAGCCCACGGGTGGTGAGTTCCGCCCACCGCGCGGCCGGGGCCGTGCGGACCGCGAGGGGGAAGCCGGACCCGGCCCAGGTCTTCCGGTCCGCGTCCGACAGCTCCCACCAGGCCAGCTGGGCACCGTGGCCGGCCTGGGCCATCGCCTTGCCCGCCGACATCTCCAGCTCCGGGCTCAGCCACAGCACCGGCGTGCCGGGCGCGGGCGCCCCGGGGGTTCCGGGGTCGTCCAGCTCCGTGCCGGAGACCTGGAGCCTGGCCAGCTCCTTGGGCCAGCCGTCGAGCGGTACGGGCGGGAAGACCCGCACCTCCGCGCGATCGCCGGTCACCGTGATCCCCGGCAGCGCCGACGCCTTGCGCCACTCCGCGCCGCGCGCCCGGCGCACCACCTTGCGGATACGGGCGTCCTGCCACTCCCGGACGGCCTGCGCCCACGCGCCCTCGCCCTGGGAGCGCTCGTCGGCGAGGACGGTGAGCACGGCACGGGCGGCCGTCTCCAGCGCGTCGGTGCGCGCCGGGGGCGCTGCCTTCTCGATCCGTACGACCAGGGGGAGGACGAACTGGGGGGCCGGATCGCGATCGGGTTCGCCCGAGGGCCCTGAGGGCCGCGCGGAGTGCCCGGAGGGCGGGCCGGAGTGCTCGGAGGTGGGGACATCGCTGCTCACACCGCCAGTCTGCCAGCCCGCCGGCCGTGGCCGCCGTGCTCCCCGGGGGCCGGTCAGGGGGACAGCTCGTACCCCTTGCCCATTCTGCGGTCGTCCCACGCGCAGTACGCGTCGGAGCTGGACTCGCCGTTGATGGTCCAGGACCAGCGGCCCCTGACCTGGTAGTCCGCTCCGGTCTCCAGGGAGCGGCAGGTCACGACCCCCCGGAATCTCTGGCCGATGTCCCCGTAGTAGCACCAGGCGCGGGCGCCCTCCGGTCTCGGACCCAGGTCGCTCACGGAACAGATGGGCGCGGCGGTGGCCACGGGGGCGGAGACCACCGCGGTCGTGGCCGTCAGTGCGAGGGTCATGGCCGTGTAGGCCAGGGGTTTCCTGATGCGCATGGGGTTCCTGTCGTCGATGCGGAGGCTTCACCCGTCGCGGGTCGCGGCCCAGAGAGTAGAAGGGCGCATCGGGATGGTCCATACAGCGAACGCGTGCGGGGCGCCTGATCCCGCCGGGTCCGCCTGATCCCGCCTGATCCCGCCGGGTCCACGGGGTCCGCCGGGTCCGCCGGGCGGTCGTCCGGGCGGTCGTCCGGGCGGTCGACCGGGCGGTCGTCCGGGCGGTCCGGGTCCGCCGGGTCGTCCGCCGGGTCAGGTCAGGAGGTGGTCCTCGGTGTCCAGCCACACCCGCTCGCCCTCCGCCGTCACCGTCAGCCCCATGCGGTCCCGGGCCGGGCGGCCGAGGCTCCGCCACTCCTCGTAGGCGCTCTCCGCCTCGTCCCACAGCCGCCGCGGGCCGTGCTGCTCCACGGTGTGGGTTCCCCGGCCCGGCCGGTAGGTCACGGACGCCCAGGAGTCGCGGTCGTCGGCCAGCATCCACAGCGTGGCCGCTCCGCTGGCCTCGTCCGTCCGGTCCAGCAGGTGCCAGACGGTCGGGAGACGGAGGCCGACGCAGAACAGGGCGTCGCTGTCGGCCGCGAGGTCCCAGGGGTTCACCGCGGTCCGGGTGGTGGCCGTGCTGTCCGAGGGCCGGACGAACTCGTCGAGGTAGCCGCGGTGCGGCCGGTGGTTGCGGGTGCGCATAAAGGCCGGGAAACCGCTGAACCGGCCGCGCCCGACGCCGCCGGCGACCTCCAGGGCGGCGAAGCTGTGCGGGAAGAAGCTGCCGCCCCAGGGGGCGACGATCCGGCCGCCCTCCGTCTGCTCGATCCACGCGGGAGGGATGGCCGGGACGGTGTAGGTGGCGATGAGCCGGTCGTACGGCGCGCCGGGGGGCCAGCCGAGGTCCGCGTCCGCGCACACGATCCGCGGTGTGTACCCGGCGGCGGCCGTGTTCGCGGTGGCCCGGTCCGCCAGGACGGGGTCGATGTCCACCGAGGTCACCCGGTGCGAGCCGATCCGGTGGGCGAGCCACGCCGCGTTGTACCCGGTGCCCGTGCCGGCCTCCAGCACCCGGTGTCCGTCCTCCACCCGCAGGAGGCCGAGCATCTGGAGCATCACCGAGGGCATCGAACTCGACGAGGTGGGGAGCCGGTAGCCGTCGTCCGGCCCCGAGCCGTCGTTGAACTGGGTGGTCAGCGGAAGGTCCGCGTACACACATGCCAGCCAGGACTCCGGCTGCGCCGCGCGGGAGATCAGACGGCCGTCGGTCTCCACGGTGTCCGGCAGGAACAGCTCCCGGCGGACCCCGGCGACCGCGCTCTCCCAGGGGGACCCGGCGGGCAGCGCGCCCGTCTCCCGGAGGACGGCCAGCAGGTCACAGGGCGAGGTCACCCAGAGGTCGATTCCGTCGCGGGCGGGGTGGGCGGCGGGGGCACCGGCTTCTTCCACTGGCCGTCGGACTCCCGGGGCGACTGCTTCTTGTCGCCCTCCTTGCCGCCCTTGCCGTCTCCGTGTCCGCTCACCGTCGGCCTCCCCGCTCTCCCCGTCGTCTGCGTCTTCCCGCCGGAACCGGTTCCGTGGACGTTATCCCCGCGAGTCCGGGGTTCCGCGCGCCGTTCGGCCGTTCGGGTACGGCGCGTTGGTGCACACGGGGGGTGTGTCCAGGCGCACGGCCGGGCGGCACGATCGACGCCACGGAACGGAAATTGTTGGCGGAATCGCTCCCTCCGGGTGAGGATGCGATGCATGAAAAGCGATCTCTTTGCCTCGGAGAACATGGCTCAGCAGGCCACCGCCCCTGGGATGACCCTGCAGAACGCCAAGTCGGTCAAGTACGCCGTCAACGGTGAGATGCAGGCGCGGCAGGGATCGATGATCGCCTTCCGGGGCAATCTCCAGTTCGAGCGGAAGAGCCAGGGCATCGGCGGCATGCTCAAGCGCGCCGTCACCGGGGAGGGCCTGCCGCTGATGACCGTGCGCGGGCAGGGCGAGGCGTGGTTCGCGCACGAGGCCGCCAACTGCTTCATCATCGACATCGAGCACGGTGACGCGCTGACCGTCAACGGCCGCAACGTGCTCTGTTTCGACTCCACCCTCTCCTACGAGATAAAGACCGTGAAGGGCGTGGGCGCGGCCGGCGGCGGACTCTTCAACAGCGTCTTCAGCGGCTACGGCAAGCTCGCCGTGATCTGCGAGGGCAATCCCATCGTCATTCCGGTCACCGCCCACCAGCCGGTGTACGTCGACACCGACGCCGTCGTCGGCTGGAGCGCCCACCTGGAGACCTCGCTGAACCGCTCGCAGTCCTTCGGCTCGATGGTGCGCGGCGGCTCCGGCGAGGCGGTGCAGCTCGTGCTGTCGGGCGAGGGCTTCGTCATCGTCCGGCCCAGCGAGCTGGTCCCGCAGAAGGCGTCGAACTGAGGGTGGACGGAGATCGCGAGGGATCGGCCGCCGCCACGGCCTCGGTGGAGGCGGCCCGGGCGCTGCCGGCCCGGCCCGGTCAGGGGCCCTGCGGCAGGGGCGTTCCCGTGGACGGGACGTACCGCGCGGCGCCGGGCCCCGGTGCGCGGGAGAGGGCGGCCGGGGGGCCGCCCTTCGCCGAGTGCGTGCTCTGCCGTGAGCCGACCGAGTACCCCGAGTCGGTGAAGGGCGCCACCCTCTGCCCGGTCTGCGAGTGGCAGGAGGGCCAGCGCACGGCCTGTTCCGGTTAGCTCTTCCCCGGGGTCTTCGCCGGGCTCTTCTTCATCAGGTCGGAGACCTTCACCATCCGGTAGCCCTCGTCGCGCAGCGCCGGCACGATCTGGCGGATCGCCTCCTCGGTGACGGGTGCCGCGCTGCGGGTGCAGTGCAGCACCACCACGGACCCTGGCTCCACGCCTTCGAGCACCTGCTCCACGACCGCGTCGGTGTTGCCCGTGAAGGCGTCCCCGCCGACCACGTCCCACTGGACGGCGGTCACCCCGGCCGGGGCGATGGCCCGCAGCGCGGCGTCGTTGTAGCAGCCGCCGGGGAAGCGGAAGTACGGCACGACCTGCCGCGCGCCGGTTTTGCGGATCGCGGCGAAGCCCCGCTGCACATCGGCCAGCATCCGGTTCGGCGCGACCTGCGGCAGCCCGTGGCACTTCGGGGTGAAGCCGTAGTGGCTGTAGGAGTGGTTGGCGATCTCGAAGAGCGGATCGGCGCCGATCTCCCTGGCCTGGTCGGGGTACTCCTCCGCCCAGCGGCCGGTCATGAAGATCGTGGAGGGGACCTTCAGCTTCCGGAGGGTGTCGATGAGGGTGGGGTTGTCGAAGCGCTCGCCGCGGAGGGCGCGCCGTCCCTGATCGGCGGTCATATCGGCGTCGAAGGTGAGGGCGACGGTCTTCTCCGGCTCCTCCTCCTCTTCGTCCTCGGACTCCTCCTCCTCTTCCTCGGTGTCCTCCTCCTCGGGGATCTCGGCCCGCTTGAAGACCGGGGTCACGGCGGGTTTCTTGGCGGCGGCGGGGCCCGGGGCCGCCGCCTTGGCGCTCGCGCTGGTGCTCGCGGTGGTGCCGGCGGGGCCGGGGGCGGGCTCGTCGTCGGCGTCCTGGCCGCCGCAGCCGACAAGTACCGCACCCAGGGCGGCCGTCACGGTAAGTCTTCGCACAGAGATCATCACGGGCCGAAAATATACGATCATTCGATTATTTAAAGGGACATATGAGGTTGTGTCGGGATGGTGATCGGGGTCTGCGAGGATGTGGTGATCGGACAGGTCGCTGAGGTGCTCGGGAGGAATGGCATGGAGGGGTGCGCGACAGTGGGGGTTCTCGCGGGCATGGCGGAGGTGCGGGGGGTGCCGGAGGGTGCCGGCGGTGCGCTGTGGCGGCTCGACGCGAGCGCGCGCCAGCTCGACGCGAACATCGTCCGGGTGCCCGCGGGGGAGCGGGTGGCGGAGCATGTCGAGCCCGATCTCGATGTGCTGCTGTGTGTGGTGGACGGGGACGGGGAGCTGGAGACGGCGGCGGGGCGGCAGCGGTTGGAGGCGGGGGCTGTGGCGTGGCTGCCGCGCGGGGCGCGGCGGGGGGTGGAGGCGGGGCCCGGGGGGCTGGTCTATGTCACGGCCCACCGCCGCCGCCCGGGCCTGACGATCCGCGACGCCCCCGCGGAGGGTTTCTCTTCTTGACCGTGGCGCGCCTGGTGTGGGTTGCCTGTGGCCCGGGGGTCGTCCTCAATCGCCGGGCGGGCTGAGCCCGGTTACCTCAGGTGGGTCGCGTCGAGGGTGGCCGTCAGGGTGGCCAGTTCCTCGTGGAGCGCGCGGATGCGGTCCGGCGGAAGCCCCGTCGCCTCCGCGATCCGCCGAGGAACCCCGCGCGCCCGCCCCCGCAGGGCACCCCCCGCCTCCGTCACCCGCGCCGTCACCGACCGCTCGTCCTCCGTGCCGCGCCTCCGCTCCACATACCCCGCCGCCTCCAGCCGCTTCAGCAGCGGCGACAGCGTCCCCGAGTCCAGCCGCAGATGCTCCCCGATCCGCTTCACCGGCAGCTCCCCGTGCTCCCAGAGCACCAGCATCACCAGATACTGCGGATAGGTCAGCCCCAGCTCCTTCAGCGTGCTCCGGTAGACCCCGTTGAGCGCCCGGGACGCCGCGTGCAGCGCAAAGCAGATCTGCTGGTCCAGCCGCAGGAAATCCTCCTCCGGCGCACCGCTGAGCGTGTTCTCGGCCATGCCCCCAGCATACCCACCACCTCGTGCGAGCGATTCAGTTGTGCGCAACTCAATTGTGTGCTCTAGTGGAGTCCGGAACGACTCAGGAACGACCGACCCCCGAGGACGAAGAGGTAGTCATGGACGCGCTCTACACCGCCGCCGCCACCGCCAACGGACGCGAGGGCCGCGCCGTCAGCTCCGACGGCACCCTCGATCTCCCCCTCGCCTTCCCCCGGGCCCTCGGCGGCAACGGCCAGGGCACCAACCCCGAGCAGCTCTTCGCCGCCGGCTACGCCGCCTGTTTCGCCAGCGCGATGGGGGTGATCGGCCGTCAGGAGAAGATCGACGTCAAGGATGTCTCCGTCACCGCCGAGGTGAGCATCGGCAAGGACACCGATGGCGGTTTCGGCCTCTCGGTCGTGATGCGGGTCGAGCTCCCCGGCCACCTGGAGGGCGAAGCGGGCCGGGAGCTGCTGGAGAAGACCCACGCCACCTGCCCGTACTCCAAGGCCACCCGGGGCAACATCCCGGTCGAGCTGGTCATCGAGTAGCGGCGGCCCCCGGGGGCACGGCCGGCGGGCAAAACGGGTGGCGGCGCGTTCGCCGCCCCGCATAGCCTGCGCGCTCGTGACTGATGATCCGCACAGCTCATCGGGTGCCCCGCCCGCGATATCCACCCCCACGACCCGCACCGCCCCCGCCGAGAGGCTCTTCTCCGGTCCCCACGCGGCCACCACCACCGTCTTCGCGGCGGTGATGTTCCTGACCGGATTCGCCGCGCTGGCCGTCATCCCCACCCTGCCGACCGCCGCCCGCGAACTGGACGGGGTCTCGCTCTTCCCGCTGGTGGCGGGCTCCTTCGTGGCCGCGAGCCTGCTCGGCGGAGTGCTGGGCGGACACTGGGCGGACCGCTCCGGGGCGCACCGTCCGCTGGCGGCCGGGATGGCGCTGGCCGTGATCACCCTGGTGGTGTCGGGTGCCAGCACCTCCATCTGGCAACTGGCCGCCGGACGCTTCCTGGACGGACTGGCCGCGGGGATGGTCGCGGTGGCGGTCAACGCCGCCATCGGCCAGGCGTACCCCGGTCATCTCCGGCCGAGGGTGCTGGCCCTCATGAGCACCTGCTGGATCGTTCCCTCGCTGATCGGACCACCACTGGCCGGAGTGGTGGCCCAGTGGTGGTCCTGGCGCGCCGTCTTCCTCGGCCTCGCCGCCCTCACCCTGGTGCCCGCGCTGGTGGTGGTCGCCATGCTGCGGGCCCGCTCCTGGCAACCCGTGTCCGGCGGGGAGTCCGGGTCGGCCGGCAAGGGGCCCGCCCTGCTCGCCGCGACCGCCGTCAGCCTGGGCGCGGCGCTCGGCCAGTACGGCGTGTCGGAGTGGGACGCGCGCCATCTGCTCTTCGCGGCCGGCGGGCTCGCCCTGCTCGTGGTCTTCGCGCCCCGGCTGCTGCCCCCGGGCACCTGGCGCGCCCTGCGCGGACTGCCGGCCACGGTGCTGCTGCGCGGCCTCGGCTCCGGGGTGTTCTTCACCCTGGAGGCCCTCGTCCCGCTGATGCTGGTCACCGAGCGGGACGCGCCCCCGCCGGTGATCGGTCTCGCCTTCACCGGGGCGGCCGTGGCCTGGGCCGCCTCCTCCTGGGTCCAGGGCCATCTGCTGGAACGCGCTCCGCGCCACCATCTGGTCGTGGCCGGTGCGCTGGTGATGGTGGTGGCGGTCGCCGTGGCCGCCGTCGGGACCCTGCCCGGGACGCCGGTCCCCGTCGCGGCCTCCGCGATGGTCGTCGCGGCCGTCGGCATGGGGCTGATCGCCCCGGCCCTGACGGTGCTCTCGCTCACCCACAGCCCGCCCGACCGCCAGGGCTGTGCCAGCGGTGCCATGCAGACCAGCCAGAACCTGGGCCAGATCATGGTCCTGGGCCTCGCGTCCGCCGTGCTGAACGCCTTCCCGGGCGACGGCCGCACCGAGGCCGCCGGCTACGCCGCCGCCTTCGGGCTGCTGCTCGTGCCGTGCGCCCTGGCCGCTCTGCTCGCGGCCCGTACCCGCGCCGAGGGCTGAACTCCCGCCGCGCGAGCGGACGGTGGCGGGCCGGGGCGCGGCAGACGCCCGGCCGGAGCCGGCTCCGTGGGACGGACCCCGTCCGCCCCGCGGAGCCGCCGCCTCAGACCAGTTCGGCCGTGAGGGTGATCGTCGTACCCGTCAGCGCCTGGCTCACCGGGCAGTTCTTCTTGGCGTTCTCGGCGGCCTCGGCGAACGCCTCGGCGTCCAGGCCGGGCACCTCGCCGCGCACGGAGAGGTGGATACCGGTGATGCCCTCACCCGGCTGGAAGGTGACATCGGCCTTGGTCTCCAGGCGGGCCGGCGGGTTGCCCGCGCCCGTCAGACCGTGCGAGAGCGCCATCGAGAAGCAGCTGGAGTGGGCCGCCGCGATCAGCTCCTCCGGGCTGGTCTTGCCATTGGCCTGCTCGGCGCGGGACGGCCAGGAGACCGGCTGCGAACCGATGCCGGAGGAGTCGAAGGTGACGGTGCCCGACCCCTTGAGCAGTTCGCCCTCCCAGACCGTGTGTGCCGTGCGCGTGGTGGCCATGGTGTGAATCCCTTCAGACGGAACTTCAGACGGAAAGCTGGTTACGGACCCGAACCTACTGCCCCGTGAGGCCCTGTGCGTCACGGGCCAGGGCGGTGAGACGGGAGATGGCCCGGAAGTACTTCTTCCGGTAGCCGCCGTTGAGCATCTCCTCGCCGAAGAGGCGGTCGAAGGGGAGGCCGGAGGCGAGCACCGGCACCTCGCGGTCGTACAGGCGGTCGGCGAGGACGACCAGCCGCAGGGCGGTGGACTGGTCGGGAACCGGCCCCACCTCGGTGAGACAGACCGCCCGTACGCCGTCGGTGAGCGCGCCGTACCTGCTGGGGTGCACCTTCGCCAGATGGTCGAGGAGTGCGGGGAAGACGTCCAGACTGGCCCCGTCGGTGGCGTACGCGGTCTTGGTGACCGTCTCCTCCGAGTACGGGGGAGGGGCCTTCGGCAGCCCCCGGTGCCGGTAGTCCTCGCCGTCGATCCGCAGCGGTGCGAAGTGCGCGGAGAGCCCCTGGATCTCCCGGAGGAAGTCGGCGGCGGCGAACCGGCCCTCGCCGAGCTTCCCGGGCAGGGTGTTGGAGGTGGCGGCCAGCGCCACCCCCGCCTCGACCAGCTTCCGCAGCAGGGACGAGACGAGGACGGTGTCCCCGGGGTCGTCCAGCTCGAACTCGTCGATGCAGAGCAGCCGGTGGCCGCTCAGCGTCCGCACCGTCTGCTGGAAGCCCAGCGCGCCGACCAGATGGGTCAGTTCGACGAAGGTGCCGAAGGCCTTGAGGGAGGGATCGGCGGGGGTGGCGTGCCAGAGCGAGGCGAGCAGATGCGTCTTGCCGACGCCGTAGCCGCCGTCGAGATAGACGCCCCGGGGGCCGGTCGGTCCGGCGGGCCTCCGGCCGAACCAGCGGCGCAGCCCCGTGCCGCCGCCGCCCGCCGGGACCGCCGCGCCGAGGCCGGCCGCGAAGGCGCCGAGCGCGGTGACCGCGGCGCTCTGGCTCGGCTGCTCGGGGTCGGGGACATAGGTGTCGAAGCGCACCGAGTCGAAGCGGGGCGGCGGCACCATCTCCGCGACCAGCCGGTCGGCGGGGACATGGGGCTCGCGGGCGCACAGCGAGAACGGCACGCCTTCGGACAGGGCACTGACAGCGGGGGTCGACACAATTCCCCACTGTAAGGGGCGTGCCAGACTGCCCCCATGCGACGCCTGCTCCCTGTGACCGACCAGACACCCGCCGCCGACGACCGCGCATGGTCCCTCGACGAGCTGGCCGATGCCTACGCCTACCCGGAGATCCCCTCGGGGGCCCAGGGGTGGCTGCGGGCGAACATGGTCTCCTCCCTGGACGGCGCGGCCCAGCACGACGGCCGCTCGCAGCAGCTCTCCGGCGACGCCGACATGCGGATCTTCGGCACGCTGCGGGCGCTGGCGGACGCGGTCGTGGTGGGTGCGGAAACGGTACGCCTGGAGGGGTACCGCCCGGCGCGGGAGCGGGCGGCCTTCGCCGGGCGCCGCAGGGCCGCCGGCCAGGGCCGGGCGCCGGCGATCGCCGTGGTCAGCGCCTCGCTCGCGCTCGACTTCTCGCTGCCGCTCTTCACCGAGCCGCTGGTGCCCACCCTGGTGCTGACGGGCGCGGCGGCGCCGCCGGACCGGGTCCGCGCCGCCGAGCGGGCCGGCGCGCGGGTGGTGGTCGCCGGGGACGGCGCCGGAGTGGACCCGTCCCGGGCCGTGGCGGCCCTCGCCGGACTCGGGCTGCGCCGGCTGCTCACCGAGGGCGGGCCGAGGCTGCTGGGGCAGTTCGTGGCCTCGGGAACGCTGGACGAACTCTGTCTGACCCTCTCCCCGGCCATGACCGCCGGCGGGGCCCAGCGCATCGCGGGCGGTCCGGCGGCGGCCGTCCCCGAGCGGTTCGCGCTCGCCTCCGTGCTGGAGGAAGCGGGGTTCCTCTTCACTCGCTACCGTCGCATCTGACAATCAGCGGAATTTGTCGTTCCGGTTAGCTCCGGCTGGGCACACTTAATCTCAGACCCCGTGCGGCCACGGGGAAGGATGGTTTCCGCAGAAGGGTCCCGACGTGTTCACAAGCGTACTGATGATCGAAAAGCCCCTGACGCCCGAGGACGTGGACTTCGTCACCTCGCTGCACGGGGACGAGACCGTCTCCTTCGTCGTGCTGCTGCAACCGCGCGGGGACCAGGCCGATGTCCTGCTGCGGGCCATCGACGACGTGGCGCTCGGCGAGCTGAGGGAAGCCGTCCACGAGGGCGAGGAGCCCGAGGGCGGCGAGGCCAAGGCCCCCGCGGAACGCGGTCTCGCGCACTCCCTCGCCGCCCTGCGCGCGGCCGGCTGCCGGGCCGAGGGCCGGGTCGTGGAGAGCCATCCGCTCGACCGGCTGAAGGGCGTCGTCGAGGAGAAGGGCGCCGACGAGGTGATCGTGCTGACCGCGCCCCACTACGTGGAGGAGTTCTTCCACCGGGACTGGGCCTCCCGCGCCCGGCACAAGGTCGGCGTACCGGTGCTCAAACTCTTCGCGCACAGCGAATAGGCTGGACCCGCTCGCCCGTCGGCCGGCGGGCGGCACCGATCGTCGTACACCCCGGGAGACACACGCATGGCATCCGCCATCCCCACCGCCATGGAACGCCCGCACTTCATCGGCATCGGCGGCGCCGGGATGTCCGGTATCGCCAAGATCCTCGCCCGGCGCGGCGCGGCGGTCGCCGGCAGCGACGCCAAGGAGTCGCCGACGGCTGACGCCCTGCGCGAGCTGGGCGCCACCGTCCACATCGGCCACGCGGCCGGGCACCTGGCCGACGACGCCAGCGCCGTCGTGGTCTCCAGCGCGATCCGCGCGGACAACCCCGAGCTGGTGCGGGCGGCCGAGCTGGCCGTGCCCGTGGTCCACCGCTCCGACGCGCTGGCCTCCCTGATGACCGGGCTGCGCTCGATCGCGGTCGCGGGCACCCACGGCAAGACCACCACCACCTCCATGCTGGCGGTGGCACTGACCGCTCTCGGTCTCGACCCCTCCTACGCCATCGGCGGCGATCTGGAGGGCCCCGGCACCAACGCCCGGCACGGCGACGGCGACATCTTCGTCGCCGAGGCGGACGAGAGCGACCGCTCCTTCCAGAAGTACGCCCCCGAGGTCGCGATCGTCCTCAACGTGGAGCTGGACCACCACGCGAACTACGCCTCGATGGACGAGATCCACGAGTCCTTCGAGATCTTCGCCGACCGGATCGTCCCCGGCGGCACCCTGGTGATCGCCGCCGACCAGGCGGGCGCGGCCGAGCTGACCGGGCGGGTGCGCGAGCGGCGGCCCGAGCTGAGGACCGTCACCTACGGCGAGTCCGGGGCCGCCGACGTCCGTATCCACCGGATCACCCCTCGCGGGCTGACCAGCGAGGTCACCGTGGTGCTCGACGGCAGGCCGCTGACCTTCACGGTCTCGGTCCCCGGCCGGCACTACGCGCACAACGCGGTCGCCGCGCTGGCCGCCGGCGTCGCCCTCGGCATCCCGGCGCACAATCTGGCCTCCGCGCTCGGCACCTACACCGGGGTCAAGCGCCGGCTCCAGCTCAAGGGCGAGGCGGCGGGCGTCCAGGTCATCGACTCCTACGCCCACCACCCCACCGAGATGGCCGCCGACCTGGAGGCCATGCGCGGGGCGGCGGCCGAAGCCCGGCTGCTGGTCGTCTTCCAGCCGCACCTCTTCTCCCGCACCCGGGAGCTGGGCACCGAGATGGGCCGGGCCCTCGCCCTGGCCGATGCCTCCCTGGTGCTGGACATCTATCCGGCGCGCGAGGACCCGATCCCCGGCGTCACCAGCGAGCTGATCATCGACGCGGCCCGCGCGGCGGGCGCCGACGTCACCGCCGTGGGCACCATGGCGGAGGTCGCCGGCGCGGTCGCGGGAATGGCGAAGCCCGGTGATCTCGTTCTCACCATGGGCGCGGGCGATGTGACGGACCTCGGTCCGGAGATCCTGGCCCGCCTGTCGAGCTGAGGAAGCGGTTTTCATGGCGTACGACATCGAGAAGCCGGACGAGCAGTGGCGCGCGGAGCTGAGCCCGGAGGAGTACCAGGTGCTCCGCCGGGCCGGGACCGAGCCCGCCTTCCGGGGCGAGTACACGGACACCACGACGGAGGGCGTCTACTCCTGCCGGGCGTGCGGGGCCGAGCTGTTCCGCTCGGACACCAAGTTCTCCTCGCACTGCGGCTGGCCGTCCTTCTACGACCCGAAGGACACCGACGCGGTCGAGCTGATCGAGGACCGCTCGCACGGAATGACGCGCACGGAGGTCAGGTGCTCCCGCTGCGGATCGCATCTCGGACATGTGTTCGAGGGTGAGGGGTATCCGACCCCGACGGACCAGCGGTACTGCATCAACTCCATTTCGCTCCGGCTGACGCCCGACGAGAGCTGACGCCCGGCGAGAGCTGACGCCCGGCGAGAGCTGACGCTCGCGCGGGCGGGGGTGCCGGGCGGGGCGGCGGGCCCGCGCCCCCGGCCCCCGCCTGCGAGAATGTCCCGATGCACCGCATGCGGACGCCCCCGCCCGACCTCCTGGAGCGCGCCGAGGCCCTCGCCGCCCCGGGCCTGCGCCGTGTCCTGGGCATCGCCGGAGCCCCCGGAGCGGGCAAGTCGACCCTCGCCGAACAGCTCTGCGCGGCGCTCGGCGGGCGGGCCGTCCTGGTCCCCATGGACGGCTTCCACCTCGCCGGCGCGACCCTGGAGCGGCTCGGCCGGGCCGGGCGCAAGGGCGCCCCCGACACCTTCGACCCCGACGGCTACCGCGCCCTGCTCACCCGGCTGCGCGCTCCCGTCCCCGGTGTCACGGTCTGGGCCCCGGCCTTCGACCGCGCCCTGGAGGAGCCCGTCGCGGGCAGCATCGCCGTCCCTCCGGAGATCCCGCTGGTGATCACCGAGGGGAACTACCTCCTCCACGACGAGGGCCCCTGGGCCCGGGTCCGGCCCCTGCTCGACGAGGCCTGGTTTCTGGAACTCGACCCCGCCACCCGGGTGGACCGGCTCATCGACCGCCATGTGCGATTCGGGAAGGAACGGGCATACGCGGAGGGGTGGGTGCGCGCCTCCGACGAGCCCAACGCCCGTCTGGTGGCCCTGGGCAAGCACCGCGCCGACCTCGTCGTACCCCTGTCGTAAACCTCCCCCGCGCCGGGTGGAACGACCATGGGTGGGTACCCTCACAAGCGCGGACCGAGGCGGGAAGGGCCTGACGGGAGCCGGGCTCCGGGGGCGGACGAGAGGCGGATGACGTGGGGTTGTTCCGGCGGAGGCCGAAGCGCGACGGGCGTGACAGACCCCGCGACCCCGCATTCGGCTACTTCTCGGCCGACGAGGGCGCCCGGTTCCGCGCCCTGGTCCGCGAGGCCTTCGCCGAGCAGGGCCTGGAGGTCTCGATCCACCCCGATGTGGTCTCCGACAACGCCGGCCGCCAGTTCGGCCTCGCCAACCTCGCCGCCGTCCTCCACAACGACGACCGGGGCCCGCGCGCCTGGCCGGATCTGGTCCGCCGCCATGTCGGGATGGTGCTCCGGACCATGGACGCGCCCTCCGCGCTCGACACTCTCTCCACCGAGCAGATCCGCTCCCAGCTCTTCCCCCGGGTCCTCGGCGCCGACGGCTTCGACCCCGAGAACTTCGACTACGCCCGCTCGCCCGCGTCCGGACTGTACGAGATCCTCGCGCTCGACCTCCCCGAGAGCGTCATGATGCTCACCGACGACGCGCTCGAACCCCTCGGCGACCTCCACTATCTGCGCCAGCAGGCCCTCTACAACCTGCGCGGTCTGCCCATCGAGGGCCACGAGACCGTCAAGGGCGACGCCGGCATGCGCTTCGAGGTGCTCCTCGGCGACTCCTTCTACACCGCGAGCCGGGTGCTGACCCTGGAGCACGCGGTACGGGAGACCACCGGCGAGCAGCTCACCGCGGACGGCGCCCTGGTGGCGATGCCCTTCCGGCACCAGCTCGCCTTCCATGTCATCCGGGACGCCGGGGTGATCCCCGCCCTCAACGCCATGGCCGGCTTCGCGGCCTCCGGGTTCGTCGACACCCCCGGCGCCATCACCCCTTATGTCTACTGGTGGCGCGAGGGCACCCTCACCCAGCTCAGCGACCGCGACGAGGACGGGGACGGGCTGCGGATCGTGGTCGGCGAGGAGTTCCAGGAACTGCTGGAGCGCCTGCTCGGCGGCGGCGGCCGGGACTGACCCCGCGCGCCCGGCCCGCCCCCCGTCTCACCCGTCCGCCAGCACCGCGCACGACTCCCCGCCCAGCCACAGCACCCCGTCCGCCCCCGGCGCCTCCACCGGCTCCCAGGAGGCCAGCACCCGGGACTCCGGGCCGCCGCCCAGGGCGATGCCCGCCGGCTCGGGGGAGAGGTTGACCGCGATCCGCAGATCCCCCCGCCGCACCGCGAGCCAGCGGGCCTCCTCGTCGTACGCCGTCCGCACCGACGCCAGATCCGGGTCGGCCAGGTCCGCGTGGGTGCGGCGGAGCGCGATCAGCTCGCGGTGCCAGGCCAGCAGCCGGGCGTGCGGCTCCCGGGAGCGCTCGGCACGGTCCAGACAGGAGCGGTCGCGGGTCGCCGGGTCCTGGGGGTCGGGGACGTCCCCGGCGGCCCAGCCGTGCGCGGCGAACTCCCGCCTCCTGCCCTCCCGCACCGCCGCCGCCAGGCCCGGATCGGTGTGGTCGGTGAAGTACTGCCAGGGGGTGCCCGCCCCCCACTCCTCGCCCATGAAGAGCATCGGGGTGAACGGTCCCGTCAGCACCAGCGCCGCCGCGCACGCCAGCAGACCGGGGCTCAGCGACCCGGACAGCCGGTCGCCCAGCGCCCGGTTGCCGATCTGGTCATGGGTCTGGGCATAGCCGAGGAAGCGGTGGGCGGGGGTGGTCGTCACATCCACCCGGCGCCCGTGCGAGCGGCCCCGGAAGGAGGAGTACGTGCCGTCGTGGAAGAACCCCCGGGTCAGGGTCTTGGCGAGCGCGGCGAGCGGGGCCCGCGCGAAGTCCTCGTAGTACCCCTGGGACTCGCCGGTCAGCGCGGTGTGCAGGGCATGGTGGAAGTCGTCGTTCCACTGGGCGTGCAGCCCGGTGCCCCCGGCCTCCCTCGGCGCCGTGGTGCGCGGATCGCACCGGTCCGACTCGGCGATCAGGAACAGCGGCCTGCCCAGCTCCCCGGAGAGCGCGTCCACCGCCGCCGCCAGCTCCTCCAGGAAGGTCAGCGCCCGGGTGTCCGCGAGCGCGTGCACCGCGTCGAGCCGCAGCCCGTCGAGCCGGTAGTCGCGCAGCCAGGCCAGCGCGCTGTCCAGCAGATAGGCCCGCACCTCGTCCGAGCCCGGCGCGTCCAGATTGACCGCGGCGCCCCAGGGGGTCCGGTGGGTGCCGGTCAGATAGGGGCCGAAGGCGGGGAGATGGTTCCCCGAGGGCCCGAGGTGGTTGTGGACCACGTCCAGCACCACGCCCAGGCCGTGACCGTGCGCCGTGTCGACGAAGCGCCTCAGCGCCGCCGGCCCGCCGTAGGGCTCGTGCACCGCCCACGGCGCCACCCCGTCGTACCCCCAGCCGTGCACTCCGGGGAAGGGGCAGACCGGCATCAGCTCGATGTGCGAGACCCCGAGGTCCACCAGGTCCCCCAGGCACCCGGCCGCCGCGTCCAGGGTCCCCTCGGGGGTGTACGTACCGATGTGCAGCTCGTAGAGGACCGCGCCGCGCAGGGTCCGCCCGGGCCAGTCGTGGCGCCAGACGAAGGAGTCCGGGAGGACCACGGCGCCCGGCCCGCCCGGTCCGTCCGGCAGCCGCCGCGCCCGGGGGTCGGGCAGTACCGGGCCACCGTCCAGGGCGAAGCCGTAGCGGGCGCCGTCGGCCGCCGGCACCTCCGCGCCCCACCAGCCGGGCCGCCCCGCCACCGGCGCCATCGGATGCCCGGTGCCCTCCAGCCACAGTTCCACCCGCTCACCCGCCGCCGGCGCCCACACCTCGAACAGCACTGGCGCTCCCCTCGTCGCTCGGCCGCCCCCGGCCCGTCCGGGCCCGGCGCGGCTCCACCCGGGCGGTGTCCCGGGTCCGGGGCCCATCCTGGCAACTCCCCGCCCCCGGGGACACCGAGCCACCCCGCGAAACGCGGGGGAGTCGCGCCCGGCGCACGGCGGCCCCGGCGCCGCCGTGCGCGTCGCGGGGATCGGGCGGATGGTGGAAGGAGAAGCGGGTGCGAAAGGTGTGAGAGCCGATGCGAGCCACCTACCTCCACGGCGCCGGGGACATACGGGTCGAGAAGACGGCCCGTCCGCGGATCGAGGAGCCCACGGACGCGGTCGTGCGGGTGACCCTGGCCTGTGTCTGCGGCTCCGATCTGCACCCCTACCGTGCCTCGCCCGACGGCCCGGAGCCCACGCCGATGGGCCATGAGTTCCTCGGGGTCGTCGAGGAGACGGGTGCCGAGGTCACCGGCCTGGCGGAGGGCGACTTCGTGGTGTCGCCGTTCGCGTTCGCGGACAACACCTGCGCGATCTGCCGCGAGGGCTTCCAGACCGCCTGTCCGCGCGGCGGCTGGTACGGCGCGGGCGGGGTGGGCGGCGCGCAGGCCGAGGCCGTCCGGGTGCCGCAGGCCGCGGGCACCCTGGTGAAGATCCCCGGGGACGCCGACGCGGCGCTGCTGCCCTCCCTGCTGGCCCTCAGCGATGTCTATCTCACCGGCTACCACGCCGCCCACATGGGCAGGGTGTCCGCCGGGAAGACGGTCACGGTCATCGGCGACGGCGCCGTGGGCCTGTCGGCGGTGCTGGCCGCCGCGCGCATGGGCGCGGATCGGATCATCCTCATGGGCCGCCACGAGGACCGCACCGGCCTGGGCCGGGAGTGGGGCGCGGACGATGTGGTGGCCGAGCGCGGGGACGAGGGCGTCGCACGGGTGCGGGAGCTGACCGGCGGCGAGGGGTCCCACGTCGTGCTGGAGGCCGTGGGGCTGCTGCCCGCCTACGAGCAGGCGTACGGCATCGTGCGCGCCGGCGGGGTGGTCTCCCGGGTCGGGGTGCCGCAGTACGAGGAGGCCCCGGTCGGCTTCGGCTCCCTCTTCGGGAAGAACGCGACCCTGACCGGAGGCCCCGCACCGGTGCGCGCCTACCTCGACGAGGCCCTCCGGGACGTGCTGGACGGCCGCATCGAGCCCGGCCGGGTGTTCGACGCCGAAGTCCCCCTCGACCGGGTCGCCGACGCCTACCGGGCGATGGACACCCGCGCCCGCCTCAAGGTGATGGTCCGCCCCTGACACCACGGCGCCGACGGGGGCGCCCGGGGAGACCGGGCACCCCCGCCCGCCCGTCAGCGCGCGGCGCCGCCGGAGCCCGGGACCAGATGGACCCGCTCCTCGATCACCGGGTGCCCGGCCCGGGCGAAGTGCGCCGCCATCGGCAGATTGGTCCGGTCGGTGGCGCCGGCGATGAACCGCGCGCCGTGCCCGGCGAGCACATGGGTGCACTCGGCGAGCAGGTCGTACGCGTAGCCGTGGCCGCGCTGCTCCGGTACGACCCCGATGAAGCCGACGCAGGGCCCCGACGGGTTGTGCACCGGGGCGTGCATCCCGACCAGCTCGCCGTCCGGGGTGTGGGCGAGCCGGAGCCACTCGCGCGGTGACGGGCACCAGTGGAAGTACTCCAGCTCCGAGCGGGCCGCCCGGTCCGGGCCGCCCTCGGCGATGTCCCGCAGCGCGTGGACGTCGAGCGTCGCGGAGTGAATCCGGCGCAGCACCCGGAGGATCACCTCGTCGTCGGGCTCGGGCCGGAAGACGAGCCGGCCCGGCCGGGCGGGCAGCCCGCAGGAGGGCGTCCAGCGGTACTGGTGGCGCTCCACGAGCACGCTCATCCCCGCCGCCTCCGCGGCCCGCAGCCGTGCCTCGCCGGCCGCGCGCAGCACCGGGTCCTCGCGCCAGCCGCGCGGCAGGATCAGCAGATAGGGGACGCGGTGGGGCCCGGCGCGGAGCAGCTCGGCGCCCGCCTCCTCCTCGCCCTCGGCGAGGTCGAACCAGTTGATGTGCAGGGGCTTCTCATCATCGGGCCCGCCCCACCAGGCGGCCCGGGCGACCACCCGGCCGTCGCGCAGGGCGACCCGCTTCCACTCGGGCCGGTGGGTGGCGAGGGCCAGCGCACGGCCGGTGCCGAGCGGGTCGGGCAGAGTGTCGAAGAGTGCCGCGTCGCGCTCGTCGAGCGCGCGAATGACCAGACCGGTCATGGGAGTGTCCTCCGGGAGAAAGCGGTGGTGCGCTCCCGGTCTCAGACAGCGGACGCCGGGCGGACGGGGCGGGAGCGCGGGATGGGTGGGGTGAACACGGCACTCGCCTCCTCTCCTCGGTCCGGGGCGTGGAGCCCACTCTACCCATCCGACAGCCCCCGGAGCGGGGACAATTAAACCCGGAACCGAGGCTTCCGTGCAGGTCAGCCGCTGTACTCGGACGACCGGGACGGTCCGTTTCCTGGACAGCGCGCTCTCTTCGGCCCGACAATCACAGGGTGACATCGTCCTTCGAGTTCCCCACTCACTCCGCCCCCGCCCGGCTCTCCGACGCCGAGCGGGACCGGGTGGTCGGTGTGCTCAGGGAAGGCGCGGCCGACGGCAGGCTGTCCCACGACACCTTTCTGCGGCGGATGGAACTGGCCCTGCTCGCCGTCCGGGTGGAGGAGCTGAAAGCCCTCACCGCCGACCTCGGCGGACCGCCGGAGGGCATCGGCCAGCGGCTGGTGGGCGCCGTGGGCGGCGCGTCCGCCTTCTTCGTACGGCTGCGCAGGGCCTGGCAGGCCGAGAAGCTGCCGCCGCTGCTGCTGCCCGAGCCCGGCCCCCATCCGCTGCGGATAGGCCGCGACCCGGGCAACGGACTGCGGCTGAGCCATGACACGGTCTCCCGGACGCACGCCGAACTGAGCCTGCACCGGGGCGCCTGGCTCCTGCGCGACCTCGGCTCCACCAACGGCACCACCGTCAACGGGCGGCGGGTGACCGGCGCGGTGGTGGTGCGGGACGGTGACATGGTCGGCTTCGGCCGGATGAGCTTCCGTCTCACCGCCCGCTGAGCCGCCGCCCCGCCGGCCGCACCGCCCCGGCCCTCACCGCCCGCTGAGCCGCCGCCCCGCCGGCCGCACCGCCCCGGCCCTCACCCCCCGCCGGGCCCCTCCGGACCCCCGGCCCCGTGTGCCCCCTCCCGCACCCGGGCCAGCAGCGCCACCGGCCGGTCCGCGAACAGCTCCGCCAACCGCACCGGCCCCCCGGCCCGGTACGGACCGGACTCCCGCCCCTCCGCCAGCAGATCCGCCCACCGGCCCGCCGGCAGCGTCAGCTCCGTCTCCCCCCAGCCCCCCGACCGTTCGAGCCCCAGCGACAGCCGGGTGACGGCCGCCACCACCTCGCCCGTACGGCAGAAGGCCACACAGTGGTCCCCGGCGGGGCCGCTCGCCCGCAGCGGCACATAGGTGCCCGACGCGCCGAACACCTCCGGCCGCTCCCGCCGCAGCAGCAGCGCGGCCCGGGTCAGCGCCGTCCGCTCGTCCGGGGCGCCCTCCTCGAACACCCCCCGGTTGTCCGGGTCGACCAGCGCCAGATACTCCCGCTCCGTGCCCTGGTACAGATCCGGCACCCCCGGCATCGCCAGCTGGAGCAGCGCCGCGCCCAGCGCGTTCGCCCGCGCGTAGGGAGCCAGCTCCCGGGCGAACCGGGCCACCGAGTACAGCGGGGGCCCGGCGGGCCCGGTGTTCACAAAGGTGGTCACGGCCTTCTCGTACGAGGGGTCCGGCTCCGTCCAGGTGGTGTGCAGCGCCGCCTCCCGCACCCCCTTGAGCAGCGCGTTCTGCAACCGCTCGCCATAGGGGAAGCCGAAGCCGAGCGCCGTCTGCCACGCCACCCACGCCAGATGCGGATCGGGCGCCCGTCCGCCCTCCAGCCGGGCCGACTCCTCGGTGATCCCCGCCAGGAAACCGGCCCAGCGCTCGGGGCACTCGGAGAGCACCGCGATCCTGGCCCGCACATCCGCGCTGCGCTTGGTGTCATGGGTGGTCAGCACGGTCCCGGTGGTCGGCCAGTCGCGCGCCAGCAGCTCGCCGTACGCGTGGAACTCCGCCACCCCCACGGCGGGCCTGCCCGGGTCGCCGCCCACCTCGTTGGCCGAGACCAGCGGGGTGTGCCGGTAGAACGCCGTGTCCTCGACCGACTTGGCGCGCAGCGCGGACGAGGTCTGGGCGAACCGGGCGCGGAAGGCGTCCCGGGAGGGGCTCTCCCCGAGCCGGCCGAGCGCCAGATCCCGTACGACATCGACGGCGCCGGCCTCCTCGGGGACCGCGAACGCGCCCTTGGCGCCCGCCGCCGCCGCGACCGTCAGCACCTCGTCGCCGCCGATCCGGTACGGCCGGTAGACCGGCACCCGCACCAGCAGCTCACGGATCGCGGTGCGCAGGGCCCAGGGGGCGTGGTCGCGCAGCCCGGGGTCACCGGCGCAGACCCGCTCGGCGAGCCGGGTCAGCGCGGAGACCTCGGCGTCCAGTTCATGGGTGAGCACCCGGTACGCGGCCCGGCGGACGGTGGCCTCCCAGTAGCCGCCCCGGTCCCCGGCGGCCCCGGAGAACTCGCGGTACTGATGGACCAGTTCCCGGTGGCCCGCCGGATCGGTGAAGAGGCCATCGACGCGCCGCAGGGCGTCGTACCCCGTGGTCCCGGCCACCGGCCAGCCGGGCGGCAGCCGCTCGTCCCCCGTGAGGATCTTCTCGGTGACGGTCCAGCAGCCGGAGCCGGTGGCCCGGTCCAGCCGCCGCAGATACTCCTCCGGGTCGGCGAGCCCGTCGGGGTGGTCGATCCGCAGTCCCTCCACCACCCCGTCCCGCACCAGCTCCAGGATCTTGGCGTGGGTGGCCTCGAAGACCCCGGGGTCCTCCACCCGTACCCCGATCAGCTCCGGGACGGTGAAGAAGCGCCGGTAGGTCAGCTCGGTGCGCGCGAGGCGCCACCAGCCGAGCCGGTACCACTGGGCGTCCAGCAGCTCCGGCAGCGGCAGATCGGCGGTCCGCTCCCGGAGCGGGAAGCGGTGCTCCCCGTAGTGGAGTGTCCCGCCCTCGACCCGCATCGCCGCCGTCTCGTCCCCGATCCGGCCGGCCAGCACCGGCAGCAGCACCCGCCCGCCGCCCGCCTCCCAGTCGATGTCGAACCAGCGGGCGTACGGGGAGGACGGCCCCTGCCGCAGCACGTCCCGGAAGGCGGGGCTGTACCGGGGGACGGCGGCCATGTGGTTCGGCACGATGTCCAGGACGAGGCCGAGCCCGTGCTCGCGGGCGGTCCGGGCGAGCGCCCGCAGCCCCTCCTCGCCGCCCAGCTCCTCCCGTACCCGGGTGGGGTCGGTGACGTCATAGCCGTGCGCCGACCCGGGCACCGCCTCCAGGACGGGGGAGAGATGCAGATGGGAGACGCCGAGCCCGGCGAGATAGGGCACGGCCCGGGCGGCCGACGCGAAGGGGAAGGCGGGCTGGAGCTGGAGCCGGTAGGTGGCGGTGGGCTTCATGACTGCCTACGTACCCCCTGGGAGGCGGTCTGTGTCACCGGGCCGGAGCCCGGTGTCGGCCGATCGGCTCCGGACGGGTCCGCCCCGGCGCCCGCCCGGTCGCCTCCCCGGCGTGCCCCCGGCCCCTACGCCGGTCTCCGCAGCACCACCAGACTCCGTCCCACCAGCCACACCCGCTCCCCGGCCGCGACCTTCGAGCCCGCGCCCGGCGGGACCCCCTCCGCGCGGGCGGTGTCCACCACCACCTGCCAGAGCCGGCCGTGGTGCACCGGCACCACGAAGTCCAGGTCCTCGGCCCCGGCGTTGAACATCAGCAGGAAGGAGTCGTCCCGGATGCGCTCCCCCCGGGGCCCCGGCTCCGAGACGGCGTGCCCGTTCAGGAACACCGTCAGCGCCCTGGCCTGCGCGGCCTGCCAGTCCCGCGGGGCCATCTCCTTCCCCTGGGGAGTGAACCAGGCGATATCGGTCAGCTCGTCGTGGGTGCCCTCCACCGGGCGCCCGTGGAAGAAGCGCCGCCGCCGGAAGACCGGGTGGTCCCGGCGCAGCCACACCATCGTCCGGGTGAACTCCAGCAGCGTCCCCTCGTCCGCGGCACCCGGCTCCGGCCACTTCACCCAGGAGATCTCGCTGTCCTGGCAGTACGCGTTGTTGTTGCCGCCCTGGGTGCGCCCGAACTCGTCGCCGTGGCTGAGCATCGGCACGCCCTGCGACAGCATCAGCGTCGCGATGAAGTTCCGCATCTGCCGGCCGCGCAGCTCCAGCACCCGGGGGTCGTCGGTCTCCCCCTCCACCCCGCAGTTCCACGACCGGTTGTGGCTCTCGCCGTCCCGGTTGCCCTCCCCGTTGGCCTCGTTGTGCTTGCCGTTGTACGCGACCAGGTCGTGCAGGGTGAAGCCGTCGTGGCAGGTGGCGAAGTTGATGGAGGCCAGGGGCCGCCGCCCGTCGTCCTGGTAGAGATCGGACGAGCCGGTCAGCCGGGAGGCGAACTCGGCGAGGGTGCGCGGCTGGCCGCGCCACAGATCCCGCACCGTGTCCCGGTACATCCCGTTCCACTCGGTCCACAGCGGCGGGAAGTTCCCCACCTGGTAGCCGCCCTCGCCCACGTCCCAGGGCTCGGCGATCAGCTTCACCTGGCTGACCACCGGGTCCTGCTGCACCAGATCGAAGAACGACGAGAGCCGGTCCACCTCGTGGAACTGCCGGGCGAGCGTCGCCGCCAGATCGAAGCGGAAACCGTCGACATGCATCTCGGTCACCCAGTACCGCAGCGAGTCCATGATCAGCTGAAGCACATGGGGGCTCCGCATCAGCAGCGAGTTCCCGGTGCCGGTGGTGTCCGTGTAGTGCCGGCGGTCCTCGGCGAGCCGGTAGTACGAGGCGTTGTCGAGGCCCCGGAAGGAGAGCGTGGGCCCCAGATGGCTGCCCTCGGCCGTGTGGTTGTAGACGACGTCGAGGATGACCTCGATGCCCGCCTGGTGCAGCGCCCGGACGGCGTGCTTGAACTCCAGCACCTGCTCGCCCCGGTCGCCCCAGGAGGCATAGGCGTTGTGCGGGGCGAAGAAGCCGATGGTGTTGTAACCCCAGTAGTTGCGCAGCCCGGCGTCCACCAGCCGGTGGTCGTCGACGAACTGATGCACCGGCATTAACTCCAGCGTGGTGACGCCCAGCTCCGTCAGATGCGAGATCACCGCCGGGTGGGCCAGTCCGGCGTAGGTTCCGCGCAGCTCCGGCGGCAGCTCCGGGTGGAGCATCGTCAGACCCTTCACATGGGCCTCGTAGATCACCGTGCGGTGGTAGTCCGTCCGGGGGGAGCGGTCGTCGCCCCAGTCGAAGTACGGATTGACGACGACCGAGGCCATCGTGTGCGGAGCGGAGTCCAGGTCATTGCGGGAGTCCGGACGGCCGAAGTGATAGCCGTAGACCGCCTCACCCCAGTCGACGCGACCGCTCATCGCACGGGCGTACGGGTCCAGGAGCAGCTTGGCGGAATTGCACCGCTGGCCGCGCTCCGGCCGGTACGGGCCGTGGACCCGGAAGCCGTAGCGCTGACCCGGCATCACACCCGGCAGATAGGCGTGCCGGACGAAGGCGTCCGTCTCGCGCAGCTCCACCGCCGTCTCGGAGCCGTCGTCGTGCAGCAGACACAGCTCGACGCGGTGCGCGGCCTCGGAGAACACCGCGAAGTTGGTTCCGGCGCCGTCGTAGGTGGCGCCGAGGGGATACGCCTGTCCCGGCCAGACCTGCATGGAAGAACTCTTACCCTTCCGATCCGGATACGGGAGGACAGAACGACCGGATCGTTACGAACGTATCGTGGCCGCGCCCGGCAGCCGTGGATGACGCGGTCAACATCGCGTTCCATCTGTACTTCCCGGGCGACCGGCGGACCGTACCGCTATGAATCGGCTCACTCCGGCGGATCTCGCCTGGAGGAACGTATCGGCGTGGTCCGGGAGTTGGGAAACCGCCCCGGCGATCCGGCTGCACCGTGTCCCGCATGCGGAGTAGTCTTCCTTGATCGTTGGGTGGGGACGGGAAGGCGGTGCGCGGGTGAGCTCGGGAGGTCTGGAGCTACCCCCCGGTGACACGGGTCACGAGGGGGACCCCGGCGACATCCCGCCCGGTGCGGTCTCTCTCGCCAGACCGATGGAGATCGGGGCGGAGCTGGACTGGGACGCGGACGCCTGGAGCGAGGTGCGTACGCGCGCCCAGCGGGCCGGGCGCGCCTACATCTGGCTGAACCTGGTCGAGCAGCGGCTGCGCGCCGTCGTGGCCGCGGTGCTGCGCCCGATCTACGAGCCGGTGCACGGCGACGACTGGGTGGTGGCCGCCGCGGGCCCCGCCGGCCAGGAGTGGGTGCAGCGCGCGGTGGCGGTACGGGAGGTCTCCCGCCGCAAGGGGTATCTGCTGGACCCCGCCGACGACAATGTCCTCTCCTTCCTCACCCTGCCCCAGCTCCGCGAGCTGATGGTGCAGCACTGGCCCTGCTTCGAGCCGTACTTCGACGACCGGCGCGATGTGGAACTGGCGCTGGACGAGCTGGAGGTCACCCGCAACGTGGTCTCCCGCAACCGCGCCCTGAACGAGGCGGTCCTCGCCCAGGCGGAGCGCGCGTCGGCCCGGCTGCTCGACATACTCGGCAGCGGCGCGGGGGTCCCGTCCGCCGACCGGCTCCCCGTCGACGCGGTCGAGGACCTGGTGGGCGACCGGTACGCCGATGTGGTCTCCGTCCACCCCGACCGGGTGCGGCTCCAGCGGCAGCTGCCCGCCGAGGACCTCTTCGGCGGCGCCCGGCGGCTCGACGCCATCGGGATCGGGCTGAACCTCCTGGTGCAGAACTTCTCCGGCCGCCGGCTGATCCGGCTCGCCGAGTCGGGCTGCCGGGTCCGGCTGCTCTTCCTCAACCCGGCGAGCAGCGCGGTCAAGCGGCGCGAGCGGGAGATGGGTCTCAAGAAGGGCGAGCTGAGCCGCACCGTGGAGATGAACATCCTCCATATGCGGCGGGTGCGCGCCCGGCTCAGGGACCCGGGGGCCTTCGAGATCCAGGTCTTCGACGAGACCCCGCGCTTCACCGCCTATCTGGTCGACGGCGACGGGCCCGACGGCCTGGCGGTCGTCCAGACCTATCTGCGCAAGGCGCGGGGGATGGAGGCGCCGGTGCTGGTGCTGCGGGGCGGGGGCCGCTCCGTGGTCCGGGCGGGGAACGAGGGGGAGCACGGGCTCTTCCAGACCTACCGCGAGGAGTTCGAGTCGGAGTGGGCCGACTCACGGCCCGTCTCCTGAGCCGTCGCCCCGCCCCTCCCGCCCCTCCTGTCCCCTCCTTCCTTCCTCTTCCCTCCTTCCTCCGGCCGTGCCCGCACCGATGTCAGTGGCGCGTGGGAAGGTGAGGAACCGATGGGGGAAAACACCGCACAAGGAGGGCTGCACGATGGCTTGGCACGGGGAAACACTGGTCGGCTTCGACCTGGAGACGACCGGCACCGATCCGCTGGAGGCCCGGATCGTGACGGCCGCGGTCGTCCGGGTGCGGGCGGGGGAGCCGGTCGGCCGGCGGCTGTGGCTGGCGGACCCCGGGGTCCGCATCCCCGAGCAGGCCACGGCGATCCACGGCATCAGCACCGAGCGGGCCGCGGCGGAGGGCCGCCCGGCGGCGGAGGTCGCCGAGGAGATAGCCGCCGCGCTCACCGGCCACTGGGAGCGCGGCGTCCCGGTCGTCGCGTACAACGCGGCCTTCGATCTGACACTGCTCACCGCCGAACTGCACCGGCACCGGCTGCCCTCGCTCTCCGAGCGGCTGGCCGGCCGCCCGATCGGCCCGGTCGTCGATCCGTACACCATCGACCGCGCCGTCGACCGGTACCGCAAGGGCAAGCGCACCCTGGAGGCCGTCTGCGCGGAGTACGGCATCGCGCTGGAGGCCGCCCACGACGCCACGTCGGACGCGGTGGCGGCGGTGCGGGTGGCGATCGCGGTGGCCGGGCGCCACCCCTCGGTGGCCGCGCTGGACCCGGCGGAGCTGCATGAGCGTCAGATCGGGTGGTACGCCGAGTGGGCGGCGGGCTTCCAGGCGTTTCTGCGGCGGAAGGGGAACACCGAGGCCGTGGTGGACACCGCGTGGCCCACCAAGCTCCTCGCGCCGGCGGGAGCCTGAGGCACCGCGCCCCCGCTCCCGGCGGGCGCCCGGGCCCCGGCCCCCCGGCTCGCGGCGGGCCCGCCGTCCGCCCCCTGCTCAGAAGGGGTGCCAGCGCACCTCGGGCCGGTTCTCCCGAAGGGACCGGACCCGCCGGGAGAACTCCTCCCGAGCCCGGGGGTTCGACGGCGCGTGCTGGGCCACCCAGGCACAGCTCGCGGTCTCCCGCGCACCGCGCAGGACCGCGCACCCCTCCCACTCCCGCACATCCCACCCGTACGCCTCGGTGAACGACGCGTACGCCTCGGGCGCCAGCCCGTACCGGTCGCGGGAGAGCGCCATCACCACCAGATCGTGCTCCCGCAGATCCGCCGAGAAGGTCTCCAGATCCACCAGCACGGCGCCGTCGGGTCCGACCTGGACATTGCGCGGCAGCGCGTCCCCGTGGACCGGGCCCGGGGGCAGCCGGGGCACCAGTGCGGCCGAGGCGGCGGCGAAGCCGTCCCGGCGCTCCCGGAGATAGGCCGCGTCCGCCGGATCGATCGCGTCCCCGGCGAGGCGCAGCCACCGCTCCACCCCGCCCAGCAGCTCCCGCGCGGGCAGGGCGAAGTCCGGCGCGGGCAGCGCGTGCACCAGTCGCAGCAGCCCCGCCAGGTCCGCGGGCCCGGCCGGCCGGACCGGGTCCGGCAGCCGGTGCCACCGGGTCACCGGATGGCCGTCGACCAGTTCGGCGGCGGACCGCGCGGGCCGTACCGCGGGCACCCCGGCCTCCGCCAGCCAGACCCCGACGGCGATCTCCCGCTCGGCCCGGCCCAGCAGCTCGGCCGAGCGGCCGACCTTCACCACCGTGTCACCGGCGGCGAAGACCGCGTTCTCGCCGAGGGCCAGCAGCTCCGCGCCCGGGGAGATCCCGGCCGCCTCCAGTACCCGCCGTGCCCGTGCCTCGTCCATCGCCGCGCCCTCTCCCGCCGTGTCTCACCCGTAGGAATCCGCCAAAGTCTCCCATCCGCCCGAACGTCTCCTTGACGAACTCACGTCCCGTCAGGACGATGACGGGGGCCGCCGGGGCGGCCAGATCGGTGGAAAGCCGCCCAAAGGAGTGTCATACGTGACATCGGCGAGCGCGCCCCCTCGGCCGGAGCGGCCGGGAGGTTCCGGGGGCCCCCGTGGCGCGGGTGGGTCCAGTGAGTCCGGCGGGTCCGGCGGGTCGGGCGGGTCGGGCGGGTCCGGGAAGCGCGGAAGATCCGGCAGGTCCGGGCGGGACCCCGCCCGGGGGCGGCCCGGAAAGACCCTGGACCACGGCGCCTGGTTCCTGGTCCTCCCCGCCCTGATCCCGATCCTCGTCCTCAGCGTCGCCCCGCTGCTCTACGGCATCTCCCTCGCCTTCACCGACTCCCAGTCCGGGCGCACCCAGCCCACCCAGTGGATCGGCACCCTCAACTTCCGGGACCTCGTCCACGACACCCTCTTCTGGGACTCCTTCTCCATCGGCCTGCTGTGGGCGGTCGGGGTCACCGTCCCCCAGTTCGCGCTCGCCCTCGGCCTCGCGCTGCTCCTCAACCAGAATCTGCGGCTGCGCTGGCTGGCCCGCGCGCTGGCGATCATCCCCTGGGCGATGCCCGAGGTCGTCGTCGGCATCATGTGGCGGCTGGTCTACAACCCCGACGCCGGCATCCTCAACGAGACCATCCGCGATCTGGGCCTCGGCGACGGCCGCGACTGGCTCACCGGGCTCGGCACCGCCCTCCCCGCCGTGATCGTCGTGGGTGTCTGGGCGGGCATGCCCCAGACGACGGTCGCCCTGCTGGCCGGGCTCCAGAACACCCCGCACGAACTCCACGAGGCAGCCGCGCTCGACGGCGCGGGCGCCTGGCGGCGGTTCCGCACCGTCACCTGGCCCGCGATCAGACCCGTCGCCCTCGCGATCACCGCACTCAACTTCATCTGGAACTTCAACTCCTTCGCCCTGGTGTGGGTCCTCACCGGCGGCGGCCCCGGCGGGCGCACCCGCCTCCCGATGCTCTTCGCGTACGAGGAGGCATTCCGCTACGGCCAGTTCGGCTACGCCGCCGCGATGAGCTGTGTGATGGTCGCGGTGATCTCGGTGATGCTCGCGCTCCATCTCGTGGGACGGCTCAGGGGAGGCGACGACCAGTGATCCGCACCGGACGGGCCGGGCGCGCCGGACAGTACCTCGCGCTCCTCGGCTATCTCGTCTTTCTCGCGTTCCCCTTTCTCTGGCTGATCTCCACCGCCTTCAAACCCGCCCGGGAGCTGGGTTCGCTCCACCCGACCTGGATTCCGCAGGATGCGACCCTCGCCAACTTCCGCGCGGCGTTCGAGGAGCAGCCCCTGCTCAGGGCCGCCGGAAACAGCCTGCTCAGCGCTGTCTGCGCCGCGCTGGTCTGTGTGGCGATCGCGACCCCGATGGCCTATGTCATCGCACGTCACCGCACCCGGCTCGCCACCGCCGCCACCGGCTGGGTGGTGGTCAGCCAGGCGTTCCCCTTCATTCTGGTGATCATCCCGCTCTTTCTGATCCTGAAGAATCTGGGGCTGATCAACTCCCTCGGCGGGCTGATCCTGGTCTATGTCGTCTGGGCGCTGCCCTTCGCGCTGTGGATGCTCGTCGGCTACGTCCGGGCCGTCCCGCCCGAACTGGAGGAGGCCGCCGCCGTGGACGGCGCGGGCCGGGTGCGGATACTCGTCTCGGTCGTCGCGCCACTGCTCGCGCCCGGGATCGTCGCGACCGGGCTCTTCGCCTTCATCACCGCGTGGAACGAGTTCTTCTTCGCGCTCGTCCTCCTCAAGACCCCGGAGAAACAGACCTTGCCGGTCGTGCTGACCCACTTCCTCGGCGCGGAGGGGGTCGCCGACCTCGGGCCGCTCGCCGCCGCCGCGTTTCTGGCCACCCTCCCCTCGCTGGTCATCTTCGCGGTGATCCAGCGGCGGATCACGGGTGGCATGGTGGCCGGGGCGGTGAAGGCCTGATGCGCACGCCTCGGGCCCGTACCCGCACGCGCGTCCGCTCCCTGCCGGCCGTCCTCGCCGTGCTCGCCCTGCTGCTCACCGGCTGCTCGGGCGGCGGAGGCGACGGCGAGCGGGGGGACGGGACGATCAGGCTCCGTTTCCAGTCGCTGGCCTGGCAGAAGGAGTCCGTCGACGCCAACAAGGAGCTGGTACGGGAGTGGAACGCGCGCCATCCCGAGGTGCGGGTCGAATATGTGCAGGGCAGTTGGGACAGCGTCCACGACCAGCTGCTGACCTCTTTCGAGGGCGGCGAGGCCCCCGACATCATCCACGACGCCTCCGACGACCTCGCGGACTTCGCCCACGGCGGCTATCTCGCCGATCTCCGCGGGCTGCTGCCCGCCCGGCTCACCTCCGACATCCCCCGGCGGAGCTGGGAGAGCGTCACCTTCGGCGAGGGCGTCTACGGCGTCCCCTTCCTCCAGGAGCCCCGGGTCCTGATCGCCAACCGGAGGATCGTCGAGTCCTCGGGCGTACGGATTCCCACCCCGGAGCGGCCCTGGAGCTGGGGGGAGTTCCGGGAGGTCGCGAAGGTGCTGACCGCGTCGATGGGGGAGGGGGGGTACGCGGTCGCCTGGCCGCTCAAGGAGCCGGTCTCCGTCACCCTCAACCTGGGGCTCTCGGCCGGGGGCCGGCTCTTCCACCGGGGCGCCGACGGAAAGGTGACGGTCCGCTTCGAGGACGGGGACGGCGTGGTGCCGGGGACCGTCCACGACCAGGTCAACACCGATCGCACCGCCTCCCGCGGCACGCTCGGGATGGGCGGGTCGGACGCGCTGCCCGGTTTCTTCGGCGGGAAGTACGCGATGGTGCCGCTCGGGTTCGCCTACCGCCAGCAGATAGCGCAGCAGGCCCCCGAGGGGTTCGAGTGGATGGTGCTGCCGGCGCCCGCCGGCCCCGGGGGCACGGTGCAGGGGGTGAGCCCGCAGACCCTGTCGATCGCCGAGGACACCCCGTACAAGAAGGAGGCCGTCCGGTTCCTGGACTTCATGCTCCAGCCCAAGAACATGGTGCGGCTGGCCAAGGGCGACTGGATGCTGCCGACCGGGTCGGCCGCGCTCGCCGATCCCGCCCTGCGGGTGCGCGAGGACGGCTGGGCGGTGGGGGCGGCGCTGGCGCGGGGGCTGAGGCCCGCCCCGGCGCAGTCCGTGCGGGGGTATCCGGAGTGGAAGGACAAGGTGGCGACCCCGGCGTACCAGGAGTTCTACAGCGGGGCGATCGGGCGGGAGGAGCTGGCGGAGCGGCTGGTGAAGGACGGGAATCTGGTGCTGGCCAGGTATCAGAGATGAGCCGGGCGGCCGGGGAATATGAGTTGCACGATACGTATCGTCTCGTTTAGCGTGAGGGAATGAACGAACCGCAGCGCGCGCACATCGCCATGTTCTCCATCGCCGCCCCCGGGCATGTGAACCCGAGCCTGGAGGTCATCCGCGAGCTGGTGGCGCGCGGCCACCGGGTCAGCTACGCGATCCCGGCGTCCTTCGCCGGGAGGGTCGCCGCGACGGGGGCGACACCCGTGGTCTACGACTCCGTCCTGCCCACCGAGGACGACCCGGACGGGTGGGGGACGGATCTGATCGACAACATCGAGCCCTTCCTCCGGGACGCGATCCAGGTGCTGCCGCAGCTCGCGGCGGCGTTCGAGGGGGACGAGCCCGATCTGGTCCTCCATGACATCACCGCCTACTCCGCGCAGGTGCTGGCCCACCGGTGGGGGGTGCCGGCCGTCTCGCTCTGGCCCAACCTCGTTCCCTGGGAGGGGTACGACGAGGAGGTGGCCCAGCCCCTGTACGCGGAGCTGAAGGCGAGCGAGCGGGGCCGGGCGTACTACGCGCGCTTCGGTGACTGGCTCACGGAGAACGGGCTGGGCGACACCCACCCCGATGATCTGCTCGCCCGGCCCCGGCGCGCGGTGGTGCTGATCCCGAGCGCCCTCCAGCCCAACGCCGACCGGGTCGACACCTCGGTCTTCACCTTTGTGGGCGCCTGCCAGGGGAAGCGGGCGGACCAGGGCCGGTGGGAGCGGCCGGCCGGGGCGGAGAAGGTGCTGCTGGTGTCGCTGGGGTCGTCCTACACCAAGCACCCCGGTTTCTACCGCGCCTGCCTGGAGGCGTTCGGGGGGCTGGCGGGGTGGCACATGGTGCTGCAGATCGGCCGGCATGTGGAGGTGGGGGAGCTGGGGGAGATCCCGGGGAATGTGGAGGTGCACGCGTGGGTGCCGCAGCTCTCGGTCCTTGAGCAGGCGGACGCGTTTGTGACGCACGCGGGGGCCGGGGGGAGCCAGGAGGGGCTGGCGACGGCCACACCGATGGTGGCGGTCCCCCAGGCGGTGGATCAGTTCGGCAACGCCGACATGCTGGTGGGGCTGGGGGTGGCGCGCCGGCTGGATTCGGCGACGGCGACTCCGGGGGAGATTCGTGAGGCGGTGCTGGGGTTGGTGGGGGATGAGGGGGTGGGGGTGAGGCTCGCGGAGGTGAGGGCGCGGATGGCGGCGGAAGGGGGTGCGCCGATGGCGGCGGCCCTCATCGAGGCGGAGCTGCCCCGCTGACGGGGTGCCCCGCGCCGGGGTGGTGTGCCTGCCTTCCCGTGGTGCGGGGTCCGTCCTCAAGCGCCGGACGGGCTGACTTTCCCGCCCTCCCCGAGCGAACTCAGCTCCTCCGGGTACGAAATCCAGCCCCTCCGGCGTTTGAGGAGCGGGGGTTCGGGGGCTGGCCCCCGACCGTGGCCCGCGGGATGCGGGGTCCTGTGGACCAGGGTCCGTCCTCAAGCGCCGGACGGGCTGGGTTGGTCGGTCTGTGCGGGGTCCTGTGGACCAGGGGCCGTGTTCAAGCTCTGGCAGAGCTGCCTCTGGGAGGTGCCGCCAGGACCGGCCGGGGATTGAGGCGGGGGAGGGGACGGAGGGTGGCCGGCAAGTCATGCGCCGGGAAACATCGCTGACTTATCGTTACATAACCTTGTTGTGAAAATCACAGCAGCTTGATCTGAGCGCGTCAATGAGCCAGGGTTCGAGCCAGCCCGGACGACCCCCTCCCCGGGCACCCCCCACCCCCCGCTCACGAGGAGCCCCCTCCCCATGGCAACCCACCGCCGCAAGAGCAGAATCAAGCTCACCGCCGCCCTCACCGCCATCGCCGCCACCATCGGCGGCACCGCCCTCACCGCCTCCTTCGCCGGTGCCTCCGCACCCCCCGAGGGCACCGTCCACGGCACCGGCGCCGCCGGCGCGGTCAGCGGCAGCTACATCGTCATGCTCGACGAGAAGGCGGACAAGCGCGAACTGGCCAAGGAGTACGGCGGCGAACTGCGCCGCGACTACACCTCCTCCATCAACGGCTTCTCCGCCACCGGGCTCAGCGAGACCGAGGCCAAGCGGCTCGCCGCCGACCCGGCCGTCGCCAAGGTGGTGCAGAACAAGAAGTTCTCCATCAGCGCCACCCAGACCAACCCGCCGTCCTGGGGCCTGGACCGGATAGACCAGACCGCCACCGCCGGCGACCGCGCGTACACCTACCCCGACGGCGGGGGCGCGGGAGTGACGGCGTACGTCCTGGACACCGGCGTCCGCGTCACCCACCGGGACTTCCAGGGCCGCGCGAGCAACGGCTTCGACGCCATCGACAACGACACCGTCGCGCAGGACGGCAACGGCCACGGCACCCATGTCGCCGGCACCATCGCCGGTGCGAGCCACGGGGTGGCGAAGAAGGCGCGGATCGTGGCCGTGCGGGTGCTCGACAACCGGGGCTCGGGCACCACCGAGCAGGTCGTCGCCGGTATCGACTGGGTCACCAAGAACCGCAAGGGCCCCTCGGTCGCCAATATGAGCCTCGGTGGCGGCGCGGATGTCGCCCTCGACACCGCCGTGCGCAAGGCGATCGCCTCCGGGGTCGCCTTCGGCGTCGCCGCGGGCAATGAGTCCTCCGACGCGAGCCGTGTCTCACCGGCCCGGGTCCCCGAGGCCATCACCGTCGCCTCGACCACCAGGACCGACGCCCAGTCGTCCTTCTCCAACTTCGGCCGGGCCGTCGACCTGTACGCGCCCGGCTCGGACATCACCTCCGCCTGGCACACCAGCGACACCGGTACGAGGACGATCTCCGGCACCTCGATGGCGGCCCCGCACGTGGTCGGCGCGGCGGCGCTCCACCTCGCGGCCCGCCCCGGTGCCACCCCGGCGCAGATCGCCCGGGCCCTCACCGACGGCGCCACCCCGGGCAAGGTGTCCAACTCCACCCCCGGCACCCCGAACAAGCTGCTCAAGCTCGTGAAGTAGCCGGCCGGGCGGCGTCCGTGCCCTTCCCCCACGGGGCGCGGACGCCACTCGCCCGCGGTCCCGGTCTCAGTGCCGGCGGGAGCGCCGGCGCCAGGTGAACCCGCCCGGGAGACGGACCGCGGTGGTGCGGCGGCCGTGCCGGTCCCGGGTGATGTGCGCCCGCCGGGTGCCGACGGTCCAGGACCAGCCGCGCGAGCCGATGTTCAGATGGAGCAGCTTGGGGATCACAGTGATCCGCTTGTGGTAGTGGAATGACATGAGTGGCCTCCTTCCCTCGATGGTGCGCGGGGTGCGCACCACACCCGTCACCGTACGGCCACGGCCCTGTCACACGGCCGCGCCTCCCGGGGGGTGTCAGGCGAGGACGCCCATCCTCGCGGCGGCCGGCGCGCAGGCCGCCGCCGCGTCGTAGCGTTCGAGGAGCAGCCGGGCCAGCTCCGGGGAGGGACCCAGCACTCCCGCGAGGACATCCGCCCCCCGGGCCCCCTCGGCGATCCGGTCGGGCAGCCGGCCGGGGGCGATGACATACGGCGCCACCGCCACCCGGGCACAGCCGTCCTGCCGCAGCGAACGCACCGCGTCCTCGGTCCGCGGCAGGGATGCGGAGGCGAACGCGGGCCGCACGGAGCACCAACCGGTGCGCCTCAGCTCCCGCGCCATGGCTGCGATCGCCGCGATCGCCTCCGGGTCTGTGGAGCCCGCGGCGGCCAGGACCAGCCCCGTCGAGCCCCGGTCGGACCGCCGGACCCCGGCCTCCCGCAGCCGCCGCTCCACCGCGGCGAGCAGCAGCGGCGAGGGGCCCAGCACCCGGGCCTGCCGGACCCGCAGCCCCGGCAGCCGCGCCGATGCCTCCCCCAGCACACCGGGGAGGTCCGACTTGGCGTGGAAGGCCCGGGTCAGCAGCAGCGGCAGGGCGACGACATCCGCCCGGCCGCCCCCGGCCGCCGCGAGCCGCTCCAGCGCCTCCGGCACGGACGGTGTGTCGAACTCCAGGAACGCGGTCTCCATCCGGAGCCCCGGCCGCAGCTCCCCGGCCCGGCGCACCAGGGCGTGGACGGTGGCCGCGTGCCGTGGATCACGGCTGCCGTGGGCGACGACGAGCAGGACGGGAGGGCGCATGGCACGGACTCTGTTCCGGTCGGAGGAAGGAAGGGAAGTGACGGGGGCGACAGCCCGCGCTCAGCTCTTGACCAGCAGCCCGCGCCCCCTCAGCACGGCCCGCTCCAGCGGGCTGAAGAGCAGCAGATCGATGGCGATACCCACCAGCAGGATCAGCAGGATCGCCATGAACACCCCCGGCATGTCCGAGTTGCTCCGTCCGTTCTCCAGCAACTGGCCGAGCCCCAGCCCCAGATCGGGCGAGGAGGCGATGATCTCCGCGGCCATCAGCGACCGCCAGGAGAACGCCCACCCCTGCTTGAGCCCCGCCACATAGCCGGGCAGCGCGGCCGGCAGCACGATGTGCCAGGTCCCCTTCATCCCGGTGGCGCCCATGGTGCGCCCCGCCCGCAGAAACAGCGGCGGGACCTGGTCCACCCCGGAGACCAGACCGTTGGCGATCGACGGCACCGCGCCGAGCAGGATCACCGCGTACATCATCTGGTTGTTCAGCCCGAGCCAGATCACCGCGGGCGGCACCCAGGCCACCGACGGCAGCGACTGGAGCCCCGACAGGATCGGCCCGATCGCCGCCCGGACGAACTTCACCCGGGCGACCAGCAGCCCCAGCGGCGTACCGATGGCGAGCGCCAGCAGAAAGCCGAGCAGACCGCGCGAGACGCTGGTCCACACCACTTCCAGCAGGGTGCCCTGGACCCACAGGGTGGACACGCTGTCCCACACCGCGGACGGCGCGGGCAGACTGCCCTCGTCCGTGACCTCGATCTCCACCAGGATCTGCCAGACGGCGATCACCAGCGCGACCGCCACCAGCGGCGGCAGCACCTTCTGGAGCAGCACCTGACGCAGCGGGGTGCGGTGGGACTGCACCGCGTCCAGCGCGTCGAGCCCCGCCTCCAGACCGGCGAGGTCGTCGGTCCGGCCGGCCTTGCCCGCCTTGCCGGTGGTGGTGGTGTCAGTGCTGGCCATGTCGGCGGATCTCCCCACGCAGTTCTTCAGTGATCTCGACCGACAGCTCCGCCACGGCGGCGTCCTCGATCCGGCGCGGCTGTTCGATGCCGACCGTCCACTCCCGGGCGATCCGCCCCGGCCGGGACGACAGCAGCACCACCCGCTCCGCGAGCCGCACGGCCTCCCGGACGTTGTGCGTGACGAACAGCACCGAGAGCCGCGTCTCCCGCCAGATCCGGGTCAGCTCGTCGTGCAGCACATCCCGGGTGATGGCGTCGAGCGCCGCGAACGGCTCGTCCATCAGCAGCAGCTGGCTGTCCTGGGCGAGCGCCCTGGCCAGCGCGACCCGCTGCCGCATACCGCCGGACAGCTCGTGCACCCGCTTGCCGTGGGCCCCGCCGAGACGGACCAGGTCGAGCAGCCGCTCGGCCTCGCCCCGCCGCTCCGACTTGGCCACCCCGCGCAGCCGCAGCGCGAGTTCGATGTTCTTGCCCGCCGTCAGCCAGGGGAACAGCGCGTGCTCCTGGAACATCAGCGCGGGACGGCCCTGGGTGGTGATGGTTCCGGCGGAGGGCGCGTCGAGCCCCGCCACCAGATTGAGCAGGGTGGACTTTCCGCAGCCCGAGGCACCCAGGAGGGTGACGAACTCGCCCGGAGCGACATCGAGACTGATGTCGTCCAGGACGAGCTGCCGCCCCCCGGGACCCGCGAAGGACTTCGAGACATGCTCGATACGGGCGGCGTGCCCGGCCGTTGTACGGTCCTCGGCCTGGTCCTTGGTGAGGGTGGCCATGGTCGTCACCTCCTGGGGAACGTGGCTGCGCGGGTTACTTGACGCCGAGACCGGAGTCGGAGACCTCGGGCTTGCCGTCGGCCTTGAGGACCTCGTTCAGCCCCCTCAGGTCATAGATGCCGTTCAGGTCGGGCGCCTTCAGCAGCCCGGCCTTCACCGCGTACCCGGCCTGCGTCCGCAGGGTGGACGCCAGCGGGTCGGAGGTGAACTGGATGGACTTCCACGCCGGGTCGAGGATCTCGGCCGGGAGCGCCTTGCCGGTGAGCGCCTTCAGCTTGGCGTTCGCGGACGCCTTGGCCTTCTCCGGGTTGGTGTTGATCCAGTTGTTCGTCTTCACCGAGCCGCGCACCACGGCCTCCACCACGTCCGGGTGCTCCTTGAGGAACTTCTGCGACACGATGATGTGGGTGATGACGAACTTCTTGTCCGGCCAGAGCGTCGACTCGTCCAGGAGCACCTTGGCGCCCTGGCTCACCAGCCTCGACGCGGTCGGCTCGGGCACCCAGGCGCCGTCGATGGAGCCCGACTTGTAGGCATCCGGGGTGATCTTGTTGTCGGTGCGGACGATATTGACATCGCCCTTGCCGCTCTGGGCGTCGGTCTTCCAGCCCCGCTCGGCTATCCAGTTGAGGAAGGCGACGTCCTGGGTGTTCCCGACCTGCGGGGTGGCGATCTTCCTGCCCTTGAGATCGTCCAGCGTCTTGATCTTCTCGGGGTTGACCACCAGCTTCACTCCGCCGGAGGCGGCGCCGGCGACGACCCGCAGACTCTTGCCCTTGGACTTGGTGAACCCGTTGATGGCGGGCGAGGGGCCGATGAAGCCGATGTCGATCGAGCCCGCGTTCAGCGCCTCGATCTCGGAGGGGCCGGCGTTGAAGGTGGTGGAGGTGAGCTGGGTCCCGCCCAGCTCCTTCTGGAGGATGCCCTCCTGCTCACCGACGAGGGCGGTGGCGTGGGTGAGGTTCGGGAAGTAGCCGAGCTTCACGGTGTCCGAGGAGAGCTTCTCGCCCTTGGCGGCCGGGGCCTTCTCGTCCTCGGTGGCTTCGGAGCCGTATCCGCAGGAGGCGAGTGCTCCGATCAGAAGCGGCAGGGCGGCGGCTGCGGCAACACCGCGGCGCAGGGTGGTGCGGGTGGCTGGCACGGGAGATGGTCCCCTCGTTGGCCCCGGCTCTCACGCGTATCGGGCGTGGCCGGGAAGTCGGCAGTACGGTGTCTTCGCTTCTGGTACGGGTGGTGGGTACGGGTCATCGCGCACATCGCGTGACACCCCCGGAGCCCGCGCCGAGGGTGCCGCTCCCCACGCGGCCGCCCTCCTTCGCGAAGGTCGCGAACACATCGGTCGTCATCATCAGAAGTCCCATTCCGCGTCGTCGTCGGCCGCTGGTGCGGCCTTGGCGGTGCTCGCGAACGAGTCGCCCGCCATACCGGCCGCCAGCGTGGTGCCGTCGGCCGGGTCGATCAGAAGGAAGGAGCCGGTGCGCCGGGAGTCGGCGTACGAGTCGAGCGCCAGCGGCTCGGCGGTGCGCAGGCGCACCTGGCCGATGTCGTTGGCGACGAGCTGCCCCGGCGCCGGGTGCTGGGAGAGGTCGTCGAGGGTGAGCCGGGACGGAATGTCCTTGACGATCGCCTTGACCGTGCGGGTGGTGTGCTTCAGCAGCACCCGCTGCCCCACCGTCAGCGGCGCGTCGGCCACATGGCAGACCGTCGCCTCGATGTCCTGGGTGGTGGCGGGGGTGTCACCGCTCGGCACGATCAGATCGCCCCGGGAGACGTCGATGTCGTCCTCCAGGAGGAGCGTCACCGACTGCGGCGCCCAGGCGATGTCCACCGCCCGGCCGAGCAGATCGATCCCGCTCACCCTGGAGGTGAGCCCCGACGGCAGGACGGTCACCTGCTCGCCGACCCGGAACGCGCCGGCCGCGACCTGGCCCGCGTACCCCCGGTAGTCCGGGTGCTCGGCCGTCTGCGGACGGATGACGTACTGCACCGGCAGCCGGGCATGGCAGGCGGTGAGGTCATGGCTGACCGGGACCGTCTCCAGGTGTTCGAGGACGGTCGGCCCGCCGTACCAGTCCATGTGCGCCGAGGGGTCCACGACATTGTCCCCGGCGAGCGCCGAGATCGGGATGGCGGCCACATCGGGGACGCCGAGTTCGGAGGCGTACGTCGTGAACTCCTCGGCGATCCGCGCGAAGACGGGCTCGGCGTACCCCACGAGGTCCATCTTGTTGACGGCGAGCACCACATGCGGCACCCGAAGCAGGGCGGCGACGGCCGCGTGGCGGCGGGTCTGCTCGACCACGCCGTTGCGGGCGTCCACCAGGACCACCGCCAGCTCGGCCGTGGAGGCGCCGGTGACCATGTTCCGGGTGTACTGCACATGGCCGGGGGTGTCGGCCAGGATGAACCGGCGCCGGGCGGTGGCGAAGTAGCGGTAGGCGACATCGATGGTGATGCCCTGCTCCCGCTCGGCCCGCAGCCCGTCGGTCAGCAGCGCCAGATCCGGCGCCTCCTGGCCCCGGGAGCGCGAGGCGCTCTCCACGGCCTCCAGCTGATCCGTCAGGATCGACTTGGAGTCGTGCAGCAGCCGCCCCACCAGCGTCGACTTGCCGTCGTCCACCGAGCCCGCCGTCGCGAACCGCAGCAGGGTGGTGGCCGAGAGATGTTCGGTGGTGGTGGTCATGGCTAGAAGTACCCCTCGCGCTTGCGGTCTTCCATCGCGGCCTCGGACATCTTGTCGTCGGCTCGGGTGGCTCCCCGCTCGGTGAGCCGGGAGGCGGCGATCTCCGCGATCACCGCGTCCAGGGTGGTGGCGTCGGAGTCCACCGCGCCCGTGCACGACATGTCGCCCACCGTCCGGTACCGGATCAGCCGGGTCTGCACCGCCTCCGAGCCCTTCGGCCCGCCCCAGGCCCCGGCCGTCAGCCACATGCCCGCGCGCTGGAACACCGGCCGCTCATGGGCGAAGTAGATCTCCGGGAGTTCGATCTCCTCCCGCTCGATGTACTGCCACACATCCAGCTCGGTCCAGTTGGAGAGCGGGAACACCCGCACATGCTCGCCGGGGGCGTGCCGGCCGTTGTAGAGCTGCCACAGCTCCGGGCGCTGCCGGCGCGGGTCCCACTGCGAGAACTCGTCGCGCAGCGAGAACACCCGCTCCTTCGCCCGGGCCTTCTCCTCGTCCCGCCGTCCGCCGCCGAACACCGCGTCGAAGCGGTGCTCCCGGATCGCGTCGGTCAGCGGCACCGTCTGGAGCGGGTTGCGGGTCCCGTCGGGCCGCTCCCGCAGCGTCCCGGCGTCGATGTACTCCTGCACCAGCGCCACATGCAGCCGCAGCCCGTGGCGCGCGACCGTGCGGTCGCGGTACTCGATGACCTCGGGGAAGTTGTGCCCGGTGTCCACGTGCAGCAGCGAGAACGGCACCGGCGCCGGCGCGAAGGCCTTGAGCGCCAGATGCAGCATCACGATGGAGTCCTTGCCGCCGGAGAAGAGGATTACCGGCCGTTCGAACTCCCCCGCCACCTCGCGGAAGATGTGCACCGCCTCGGATTCGAGGGCGTCCAGATGCGACAGGGCGTAGGGAGTGTCCCCGGCCCCGGACCTCACCACCGCCGTACCGTGCGCGTCGCTCACAGCAGACCCTTCCCCGCCAGCAGCGCGTGCACAGCCGCCGCCGACTCCTCGACACTCTGATCCTGTGACTCGATCCGCAGATCGGGGGCGGCCGGAGCCTCGTAGGGGTCGTCCACGCCGGTCAGACCGGTGAGTTCGCCCGCGGCCTGCTTGGCGTACAGCCCCTTCACATCCCGCTCCGAGCACACCTCCACCGGGGTGGCGACATACACCTCCAGATAGGGCGTCGACTCGGCGGCGTGCCGCTTGCGGACGGCCTCGCGGCTGTCGGCGTAGGGCGCGATGACCGGGACGAGGACCGTGACGCCGTGGGACGCGAGCAGTTCGGCGACGAAACCGATGCGCTGGACGTTGGTGTGCCGGTCCGCGCGGCCGAAGCCGAGGCCCGCCGAGAGGAACTCGCGGATCTCGTCGCCGTCGAGCACCTCGGTGCGGTGTCCCTCGGCGCGCAGCCGCTCGGCGAGGGCGAGGGCGATGGTGGTCTTGCCCGCGCTCGGCAGCCCGGTGAGCCAGATGGTGGCCCCAGTCACGTCTTTCTCCTGCCCCTGGGTGGTCTTCGGGTCCTGATCGGTCATCCGTGCAGCCCGCATTCCGTCTTGCCCCGGCCGGCCCAGCGGCCGGCGCGCGCGTCCTCGCCCTCCAGCACCCGGCGGGTGCAGGGCGCGCATCCCACGGAGGCGTAGCCGTCCATCAGAAGCGGGTTGGTGAGCACGCCGTGCTCGGCCGCGTAGCCGTCCACGTCCTCCTGGGTCCAGCGGGCGATGGGCGCGACCTTGACCTTCTGGCGCCGCTCGTCCCAGCCGACGACAGGGGTGCCGGCCCGGGTCGGGGACTCGTCGCGGCGCAGCCCGGTCGCCCAGGCGTCGTACCCGGCGAGCCCCTCCTCCAGCGGCTTGACCTTCCGCAGGGAGCAGCACAGGTCCGGGTCGCGGTCGTGCAGCCGGGGCCCGTACTGGGCGTCCTGCTCGGCCACGCTCTGCCGGGGCGTGAGCGTGATCAGCGAGACGTCCATCACCGCCTCGACCGCGTCCCGGGTGCCGATGGTCTCGGGGAAGTGGTAACCGGTGTCGAGGAAGACGACATCGACGCCGGGGAAGGCGCGGGACGCGAGATGCGCCACCACCGCGTCCTCCATGGAGGAGGTGACACAGAACCGGGGGCCAAACGTTTCCGCCGCCCAGGTGAGCACCGTGAGCGCGTCCGCCTCCTCCAGCTCCCGCCCGGCCCGCTCGGCGAGCCCTCGCAGATCACTGGTCCGAAGTGCCGTCATATCCCGTCGCCTCCACCGTCGTTGCGCTGAAATCCACGGGCCAGCAGCCCGAGGTACTTCAGCTGGAAGGCGCGGTTGCACCCCGCGCATTCCCACGCGCCGTGGCCCTGCTCGCTGGGGCGCAGGTCCTCGTCCGAGCAGTAGGGGCAGTAGAAGGGGGCCGCCCGCTCGCTCATGAGAGGGCCTCCTCGGAGGCGCGGGCCGCCCAGGCGGCGAAGCGCTCGCCGTCCTCGCGCTGCTCCTGGAAGCGGCGCACCACCCGCTCGACGTAGTCGGGGAGTTCGTCGGCCGAGACCTTGAGCCCGCGGACCTTCCGGCCGAATCCGGCCTCCAGCCCGAGCGCGCCGCCCAGGTGGACCTGGTAGCCCTCGACCTGGTTGCCGTCGTCGTCCAGGACCAGCTGCCCCTTGAGACCGATGTCCGCCACCTGGATACGGGCGCAGGCGTTGGGGCAGCCGTTGAGGTTGATGGTGATCGGCTGGTCGAACTCGGGCAGCCGGCGCTCCAGTTCGTCGATGAGCGAGGCGCCGCGCGCCTTGGTCTCGACGATGGCCAGCTTGCAGAACTCGATCCCGGTGCAGGCCATGGTGCCGCGCCGGAAGGGGGAGGGCTTGACCCGCAGGTCCAGCGCCTCCAGACCGGCCACCACGGAGTCGACCTGGTCCTCCGCGATGTCCAGGACGATCATCTTCTGTTCGGCGGTGGTGCGCACCCGGCCCGAGCCGTGCGCCTCGGCCAGCGCGGCGATCTTGGTGAGGATGGTGCCGTCGACCCGCCCGACCCTCGGCGCGAACCCGACGTAGAACCGTCCGTCCCGCTGCCGGTGGACGCCGACATGGTCACGCCACTGCTGTACGGGCTGGTCGGGCGCGGGCCCGTCGGCCAGCTTCCGCAGCAGATACTGCTCCTCCAGGATCTGGCGGAACTTCTCCGGGCCCCAGTCGGCGACGAGGAACTTCAGCCGGGCGCGGTTGCGCAGCCGGCGGTAGCCGTAGTCGCGGAAGATCGAGATGACGCCCTGGTAGACATCGGGGACCTCGTCCAGCGACACCCAGGTGCCCAGACGCACACCGATCTTGGGGTTGGTGGAGAGCCCGCCGCCGACCCAGACATCGAAACCGGGGCCCAGTTCGGGGTGGTTGACGCCGACGAACGCGATGTCGTTGATCTCGTGCGCCACATCGAGCAGCGGGGAGCCGGAGATCGCGGACTTGAACTTGCGCGGCAGGTTGGAGAAGTCCTTGTTGCCCACGATCCGGCGGTAGATCTCGTCGATCGCGGGGGTGCCGTCGATGATCTCGTCCTCGGCGATCCCGGCGACGGGGGAGCCGAGGATCACCCGGGGGGTGTCGCCGCAGGCCTCGGTGGTGGAGAGGCCCACCGCCTCCAGCCGGCGCCAGATCTCCGGGACGTCCTCGATGCGAATCCAGTGGTACTGCACGTTCTGCCGGTCGGTGATGTCGGCGGTGCCGCGCGCGAACTCCTGGGAGATCTCGCCGATGACCCGCAGCTGAGCGGTGGTCAGCCGGCCGCCGTCGATGCGGACCCGGAGCATGAAGTACTTGTCGTCCAGCTCCTCCGGGTCGAGGATCGCGGTCTTGCCGCCGTCGATCCCGGGCTTGCGCTGGGTGTAGAGACCCCACCAGCGCATCCGTCCGCGCAGATCGGCGCCGTCGATGGAGTCGAATCCCTGGCGGGAGTAGATCGTCTCAATGCGTGTCCGCACATTGAGACCGTCGTCGTCCTTCTTGGTCTGCTCATTGGCATTGAGGGGCGTCATGTGGCCAACGGCCCACTGGCCCTCGCCGCGGTGGCGTCCAGCTCGGCGGCGGGGCGCGGCGGGGGCGGGCTTTTCCGGGGTGGCGGGCATGGCGATATGTCCTTCGATGCTGCAGGAGGGCGGCTCTGAGCTGCACACTCGCGGGGAGGCGCGACGGTGCGCAGGGTGGCGATTTCGGTGATCGTCGAGGCGGCTCAGACGGGAGACGGCTAAGACTGCGAAGCGGGGCAGGCTGCGGGGAACGCCGGGAGTTCAGGGAGACATCGGGAAGAGGCCCGACTGCGCTGAGCTGTCAGCAGGCGGGACAGATGGCACTGCACATGCGGCCGAGATCGACGTGCCGCCGACTCACCAAGGCAATTCCAGCTTCAGACATGACGGAAGCGTGTCATGGCGATCGGACGACAGTCCACCATTATCCGCATGGTGGACAGAGATGTCCCGTATCGCGAGACACTGTGTGGTCGGTCACTAGCCGGCCGCGTTCCGGTTGCCCGGAGCGCGGCCGGCCCGGCGCTCAGGAGGCGGCGGGGTGCGCACCAGGCCAGGGGCCGGGCGTGGGGGTGTCCGGCTCGTCCGCCACCGTGGTGTCGAAGAGGCGGAAGCCGCGCCGCAGATAGTTGTCCATCGCGTGCGGCCCGTCCTTGGAGCAGGTGTGCAGCCAGACCCGCTCGGTCGGGGCGATTTCCGGCCAGCGCTCCGCCAGATCCCAGGCCCTGGCCACCGCGTACGACAGCAGATGGCCCCCGATCCGCCGGCCCCGGAACGCCGCGATCAGCCCGAAGTAGACGATCTCCACCGAGCCGCCGTCCTGCGCCTGGAGCTCCGCGTACCCCGCCGGAGTCCCCTTCTCGTACGCCACCCAGGTCTCGGTGCCCGGCCTGCCGAGCACCTCCTCCCACTCCGGATGCGTCAGCGCCAGCCGGTCCGACCACTGGACGTCCCCGCCGACCGCCGTGTAGAGGAACCGGCTGAACTCGGGCGAGGGCACCTCGGCCCGGACGATCCGTACATCCCCGGGGGCCGCGGCTGAGGGCCGCAGCTCGGCGGGGGAGGTCTGCTCCAGGGACCACGTGGTCACGGCGATGTTCATACAGGTCAGGGAAGCACGCCGGGCCGCCCGGGCCACAGCCGGGGGATCACTTCCACCTCCACCCCGTCCGCGAACCGGTACGGGCGGCTGGCCAGCACCTGCGCCAGGTGCCGCCGCAGCCGGGACATCTCCGCGCGCACCGTGACCGTGCGGGTCGGATCGGCGAACAGATCCCGGGCCAGCTCGGCCGCGCTCCGCCCCTCCGGGTGCCGCGCCAGCGCGCCGAGCAGCTGGGCGTGGCGCGGACTCAGCTCCTGGGTCCAGCTCCCCGCCTCGCCGCGGACCGTCACCGACGCGAGCCGCGGGCGGCTCAGATCCAGCACCACCCGGGCGCCGGACCCCGCGGGCCGCCCCTCCTCCACCACCCGTACCAGCCAGCCGCCCGGCACCGGCTCCACCACGCACATCCCCAGCGACGGCAGCCACAGCGGCCCGCCCGGGGGCGACTTCGGCAGCGGCAGCCGCTCCGGCGGCGGCATCCCGATCACCGCCGCCGGCCATCCGTCGGCGTCCACCACCAGCGCCCGCCCGGTCAGCCGGGCCAGCAGCGGCCCCGCCACGCAGCGCAGCCGCTCCAGCGCGCGGAAGTGCTGCCTCCGCAGCTCCGCCTCGGTGAGCCGGGCCACCGACGTGACCAGGGCGAGGGTGGCCGGATGGAGGGTGGAGAGCGCGCCGCTGACATTGATCACCCCGATCAGCCGGCCGTCCCGGGGGTCGGTCACCGGCGCGCCCGAACAGGTCCAGCTGTGGTGCGCGGAGAGGAAGTGCTCGGCCGCGTGCACATGCAGCGGGCGCCCGGTGACCAGCGGGGTGCCCACCGCGTTGGTGCCGATGGACTCCTCGGTGAGATCGGCCCCCAGGACGAACCCGTGCGCGTCGGCCCTGCGCAGCACCGCCGCCTTCCCCTCGCGCCACAGCAGCCGCCCCTCGCTGTCGGCGACGACCACCACGTGCTGCGCGGCCTCGGCGATCGACACCAGGCCGTCCCTCGGCACCCGGAGCACCTCGCCCAGCGGTGAGCCGGAGCGGCGCCGCTCGACCTCGTCGAGGGGGAGCGGCGCCGCCGGGCGCTCCCGCTCGGGATCGACCCCGAGCCGCACCAGCCGCTGCCAGGACTCCCCGATCTCGGCCCGTGGCCCCACCGGGGGTCTGCGCCCGCCGAGCGTCGCCTCCCGCACCTTCTTGAGCAGTCCGGTGGACTCCGCCGTGTCCATGGCGGCGAGGGTGGCCAGGTCGATCGGTCTGGTCTGCACGCGGGGGTCCTCCTGCGCGGTGGTACGGGTGGTGCGGTACCGCACCGACACGGCTGCAACCCTCTGCAACCCTCGCGAATCGGTTCGCGGTGTCCGAAAGTGAACAGCGCGAGGGGTGGTGCCGTGTCGGCGCAGCACCACCCCGAGCATGATCATCTACGACGGGCAGCCATCACACCACGCCCGGCCGCCGGGCCGCTCGGGGCGGTCCTGCCCCACGTGACGCCCGTTTCCTCCTTTTCGGTTCCGTTCTGTCCAGCGCGTCACCCGGCGACTCGGGACGGCTCCGTCTCCGCCCGGGCCCCGCGCCGGCGGCTCACCCCACCGCCCGCGCCCGCTCCACCACCGCCCCCAGCGCCAGGGTGTGCGGCAGCGTCCCGAAGGCCGTGCCCCAGTCCCCGCCCAGCCGCGAACCGCAGAACGCGTCCGCCACCTCCGGCGGCGCCCAGCGCACCAGCAGCGACCCCTGGAGCACCAGCGCCATCCGTTCCACCAGCCGGCGCGCCCGCGCCTCCAGTCCGCTGAGATCGGCCAGCTCGGTCAGCAGCTCCCTGATCGCCCCGTCCAGCCGGTGATCCGCCCCGCGCGCCGCCCCGACCTCGGTCAGAAACGCGTTCAGCGCCCGCGGCTCGCGCTGGAGGGCCCGCAGCACGTCCAGCGCCTGCACATTGCCCGATCCCTCCCAGATCGAATTGAGCGGCGCCTCCCGCAGCAGCCGGGGCATCCCCGACTCCTCCACGTAGCCGTTGCCGCCCAGGCATTCGAGCGCCTCGCCCACCAGCGGCGTACACCGCTTGGTCACCCAGTACTTCGCGGCCGGCACCGCGAGACGCAGAAACGCCCGCTCGTCCTCCGTGTCCGCGTCGTACGCGGCGGCCAGCCGCAGCCCCAGCACGGTCGCCGCCTCCGACTCCAGCGCCAGATCGGCCAGCACATTGCGCATCAGCGGCTTGTCGAGGAGCGGCCCGCCGAACGCCTCCCGGTGGGCGCTGTGGTGGACGGCCTGCGCCACCGCCTGCCGCATCAGCGCGGCGGACCCGATCACACAGTCCAGCCGGGTCGCCGCCACCATGTCGATGATGGTGCGCACCCCGCGGCCCTCCTCCCCGACCCGGCGCGCCCAGGTGCCGTCGAACTCGACCTCGGCCGAGGCGTTGGAGCGGTTGCCCAGCTTGTCCTTGAGCCGCTGGATGCGGAAGACGTTCCGGGTTCCGTCCTCCAGCACCCGGGGCACCAGGAAGCAGGTCAGCCCGCCGGGCGCGCGGGCGAGCACCAGGAAGCCGTCCGACATGGGCGCCGAGCAGAACCACTTGTGGCCGGTCAGCACGTACTCCCCGGCGGCGTCCAGTGGCCGGGCGCCGGTGGTGTTCGTCCGGACGTCGCTGCCGCCCTGCTTCTCCGTCATCCCCATCCCGAGCAGATTCCCCGGCTTCGACGCGGGCTCCAGCAGCTCGCCCCCGTAGCCGTGGGAGGTCAGCCGGGGCTCCCAGGCCGCCGCCAGCCCCGGGTCGGTGCGCAGCGCGGGCACGGCGGCGTGGGTCATCGACAGCGGGCAGCCGTGCCCGGCCTCCGCCTGGGTCCACACCAGGAAGCCGGCGGCGCGCCGGACGTGCCCGGACGGCCGGCCCCAGGCGTCGGTCAGCCCCGCCCCCACGGCGTGGCCGAGCAGCCGGTGCCAGGACGGGTGGAAGTCCACCTCGTCGATCCGGACGCCGTACCGGTCGTGGGTGCGCAGCCGCGGCGGGTTCTCATTGGCCTCGGCGCCCCAGCGCTGTGCCTCGGCCGAACCGGCGGCACGGCCCAGCTCCGCCAGCTCGCCGTGCACCACCTTCGTCAGCTCCGGCGGAACATGCCGCTCCACGGCTTCGGTCAGGACCCGGTCCGCGGTGTAGACGTCGTACCCGACCAGCGGCGGAGCCTGGTTGGTCACTGTGTGGGTGCTAGCTGCCATGCCGATACGGTAAGGAGGTGCAGGCAGCAAATGAAACACCCGAGCGGCCATCGGGCCGTCTCCACCGGGCCCGAGTGCTCTACCGCAACGTCTCCAAACGGAAGATGGCGTGGCTGCTGCTGAAGGACACGGTCAATTCATGCATCGAATACCGCATTCTGGGCCTGGCGGCCGAGGCGGCGTTCTTCACGCTGCTCTCGCTGCCGCCGCTGATGCTGGGACTTCTCGGCCTGCTCGGCTACATGGACGACTGGACCAACACCACCACGGTCGCCTCGATCGAGGTGAACATCCTCAACGCGGTCGGCACCGTCCTGTCCGACCGGGGCGTCAACGACATCGCCCGGCCGCTGCTGGCGGATGTCACCCACGGCGGCCAGCCCGACATCATCTCCATCGGCTTCGCCATCGCGCTCTGGTCGGGGTCGCGGGCGGTGAATGTCTTCATCGACACGATCACCGTGATGTACGGGCTGGACGGCCGGCGCGGCATCGTCGCCACCCGGCTGCTGGCGTTTCTGCTCTACCTCATGGCCCTGCTGATCGGCGCGGTGGTGCTGCCGCTCGCGGTGGTGGGCCCCGACCGGGTGGTGGAGCTGATCCCCTGGGGCACCGAGGTCGTCACCGTCCTGTACTGGCCGCTGGTCAGTCTGCTCTCGATCGTCTTCCTGACCACGCTGTACCACGTCTCGGTGCCGGTGCGCTCGCCCTGGATCGAGGATGTGCCCGGGGCGCTGGTGGCCCTCGGGATGTGGGTGCTCGGCAGCTTCCTGCTGCGGATCTACCTCACGAGCCAGGTCGAGGGCCCCACCATCTACGGGTCGCTGGCGGCGCCGATCGCGGTCCTGCTGTGGATAGGGATCTCCGCCTTCGCGGTGCTCGTCGGGGCGGCGGTCAACGCGGCGATCGACCATGTCTGGCCCTCGGTGGCCACGGCGGCGGCCCGCGCGGACAACGAGCGCGCCCGCGCGGCCCAGGCCGCGCAGGTGCTGGCCAGGGCGCGAGCGGCACACATCTTCGAGGAGTTCGACGATGACGACGACGATGACGACGACTTCTACGACGGGGACGGCGGCACCGGCGACATGCCGTCCGAGTTCCCCGAGCGCTGGTCCCGCTTCCTCCCGCTCGACGATGTGAGGTCCCGCCTCCACACCGGCCGCGAACAGCCCCGCGCACGCCAGGAGAAACCGGGGCCGGGGGAGTGAACGGGCCGGGTGAGCCGCTCGGCTCGGGCCCCGGTCCCGCGCGCCGGGCGGCCGGCCCCGGGGGCGAGGAGGGGCTGCTCGGCGGGGCGCTCGGGCTGATCGGGGAGCTCGACCGGCGGCCGGGCGGCGGAAGCGGTTAGCCTCGGGCGCATGTACAGCGAACGGCCCGCGCGGCTCACGGGTGCCGTTGTCTGGCAGCAGCCGCACAGCGGGCCGCACCCCGTCCTCCCCGACGGGTGCATGGATCTGGTGTGGACCCCCGGGCGGCTGCTGGTCGCCGGGCCCGACACACGCGCCCACACCGGCGGGGAGGGCGCCCGGTACGCGGGGGTGCGCTTCGCTCCCGGGACCGCGCCCGCGCTCCTCGGCGTCCCCGCGCACGAGGTGCGCGATCAGCGGGTGGAGCTGGCCGACCTCTGGGGCGCGGCCGTGGCCCGCCGGCTCGCCGAGCGGATCGACGCGGCGGCCGACCCCGCCGCCGCGCTGGAGGAGCTGGTGCTCCGGACGGCCGCCGGCGCGCCGGACCCGCCGGACCCCGTACTGGAACGGATTGTCCGGCATCTGGACAGCGGGCAGACGGTCTCCGCCGCCGCCCGCGCCGTCGGCCTCGGCGCCCGGCAACTGCACCGCCGCTCGCTCCACGCCTTCGGCTACGGACCCAAGACCCTCGCCCGGGTGCTGCGGCTCCAGCGGGCCCTGGCCCTGGTGCGCCGGGGGGTGCCGTTCACGGCGGCAGCGCTCGCCGCGGGCTGCGCCGACCAGGCACACCTCGCCCGGGAGATGCGCGAGCTGGCCGGGACGACCCTCACCGCCTACACCGCGTCCCGCCCCTGAGGAGACGGCCTAGTCCTCGTCCGTGCCCGCGTCCGTGTCCGTGTCCGTGTCCGCGAACAGCGAGACACCGCAGCCGTCGGGGTCCAGCACCACCGCGTAGCGCTGCCCCCACACCGCGTCCCACGGTTCGAGATGGCTCCGGTACCCCGCGGCGACCAGCTCCGCGTGGACGGAGTCCACCTCGGCGGCGGTGTCGCAGCGGAAGGCGAGCCCCAGCCGCTCGCCCCCGGTGGGCCGGGTCCACCCGGGGTCGAAGGAGCGGATGGTCTCCTCGGTGTCCCAGAGCACCCGCACCCCACTGGGGAGCGTGGCCTCGGCGTGCGGGGCGGAGTCGGCGCCGGAGGGGACGTCCAGGCCGAGCCGGCGGTAGAAGGCGAGAGACGCGGCCATGTCGGAGGCGACGATGCCGATCGAGTCGAAGCGCGGAGTCATGCCCCCACCGTAGGCGGGCCCCGCGCCGCCGGTCTTGAAGGAATCGGACACCGGCGGGGGCTCCGCCGGTGTCCGTACGGTGGTCAGCGCGCCGTGGCCGCCGTCCGGCGGGCCCCGGAGCGCGCCCCGGGGGTGAGCAGCCGTTCGGCCAGATGGCCGAAGACCAGACCGAACACCGCCCACAGCGTCACCTGGATCGCCAGTGTCGCCAGCCGGAACTCCCAGACCACCGCGGCCGGGAAGTCCTTGGGTACCTCGTTGTACGAGGGCAGGAACGCGAACGCCAGTCCGGTGGCGGCCACGAACCCCGCCACCGCCGCCACCGTCGCGTTCCAGTTGCCCAGCCGGGGCGCGAGACGCCTCCCGGTGATCAGCGCCGCGAGCCCCAGCAGCACACTGACCACCACCATCAGGAAGTACACCGCCGTCCGCTCCCCGATGGTGCCCGGGTCGCCCACCGCCGGCGGGTTCGGCGGGTACTTCAGGAACGGCACCACATACAGCGTCAGCAGCCCGCCGAGGGCGACGAACGCGGCGGTGGCACGGGGGCCGAAGCTCCCGGCGCGGCCGATGGCGGCGCAGTGGGCGAGCGCGGCGATACCGCCGACCGCGACCCCGAAGACCAGCACACCGGTGGCGAGACCGGCCGTGGACTGCACGGCCCGGCTGACGAGTTCCTCGCCGCCGTGCCCATGGCTGTGGCTCTCCTCGAACGCGATCGCCGCGTCCACCGGCCCCTCACCGAGGAAGTACGCCACCACCAGGGCCACCGCCCCCGCGATCAGGCCCGCGAGCATGCCCCGTACCAGCAGGGCCCGTACGGATATGGAGTTCATCGCAGGCCGCCCTCAGTGGCAGGGGAAGCCGAGCAGATGGCGTCCGTCGTGGACCCATTCATGGACACCCTCGCCGGAGACGAGGGCGGTGGCGCCCTGCTCGGCGCCGACGAAGTAGAGGAGGATCAGCATGAGGATGCCGACGAAGGCCGCCCAGGGGGCGAGTTCCTTCCAGGAGACGGGGGTGACCGCCGGTGTGGCGGTGGGGGCGGGCACAGCGGATTGAGCCATGGCAGAACCTCCTGAGGGAGCACGCGTCCCGGTCGTGGTGCCTGGTGCCGCAGACGAGGGCGCGGGGTCTGACTTCCCGCGTCGGTGCGGGTACACAGTGGCGCGACCGTGCCGGATTCCCACCGGACTTCCATCACACTCTCGTCATGTCCACGCGACCGTACCGCTTGCGGGCGGGCACCGCTACGGCGCGGGGTGGCCGGAAATGACGGTACGGATGATGATGGTCGCGCCGGTGGCGACGGAGGCCCTCCGCGAGGCCCGCTTCGAGGCGGGCGAACCGCCGGACGAGGCCGGTCTGGTGAGCGCGCGGGCGGCGGCCGGAGGGCTGCCGAGGGCGGACCGGGCGGTGTCCGGGCCGTCGCCGCGCTGCCGGCTGACGGCCCGGGCGCTCGGGCTCGCCGCCCGGGAGGCGCCGGAGCTGGGCGAGTGGGACATGGGCCGCTGGCGCGGCCGGAGCCTCGCGGAGGTGAGCCGGGACGAGCCGGACGCGGTGGGGCACTGGCTCACCGACCCGTCGGCCGCGCCCCACGGAGGGGAGGCGCTGACCGCGCTGTGCGCCCGGGTCGGGGGCTGGCTGGACGCGCTGCCCCCGGATACCGGCCGGCTCGTCGCGGTGGTGGACCCGGCGGTGGCGCGCGCCGCGCTGGTTCACGCGCTCGGCCTGCCGCTGCCCGTCTTCTGGCGGCTGGACATCGCGCCGCTGACGCTCACCGAACTCAGCTCCCGGGCCGGGCGCTGGAATCTGCGCTGCGGCACCCGGCTCCTCAGAGAGCCGTGAGGGGTTCGGCGCCGTGGGCGCGGTGGAGCACCTCCAGGAAGTCCGGCGCGGCGGGCAGTGCCGCCGAGCCGATCCGGCGCACCGCCACGCCCGGGGTCCAGGAGTTCATCACCACCGCCCCCGACAGCCCCGGCAGATCGGCGGGGGTGACGTCCCGCACCTGCTGGGGGACGCCGAGGTGGGCCAGTTGCCGCCGGAGGATGCCCATGGTGGTCCCGGTCAGGATCGCGGCGCGGGGCCACACCACGGCGGTGCCGTCCCAGAAGGCGAGGTTCCAGATGGTGGCCTCGCTGAGCCGGCCGCGGCGGTCGACGAAGGCGGCGTCGTCGAAGCCCTCCGCGGCGGCCTGCCGCAGGAGATGGGTCTTGGCGACCTCGCCGACGTGCTTCACCGCCGGGAGGAAGCGCTCGTGCTCGACGGTGGTGAGGGTGAGCGGGCCGGCCGGGCCCGAGGAGGGGGGTGCGGTACGGACCAGTACCCCGGGTTCCACCTCGGGCCCGGCGACCGTGAACTCGCCCGCCGGGGAGAACACCGTGGCGGTCAGCGAGAGATCGCCGGGTCCGGCCGCGGCCACCGCGGCCCGGAGACGGGAGCGCACCCGCTCCTCGGGGAGCGCCCGCCCGAACAACACGACGGAGGCGGCGCGCAGCCGCTCCAGATGCAGATCGAGCCCGCGGACGCCGCCGTCGCGGACCTGCATGGCGGTGAAGTGGGCGTGGCCGGCGAAGGCGAGGGGGGAGAGGGCGGGGGTGGTGGTGGGGTGGCCGTTGAGGTGGACGACAGAAGGGGGCATGGGTGTCACTCCCGTGGTGAGCTGGCGGTTGCCCGTGCCCCGACGCTAAACCCTCACACCGATGTGAGAGTCAAACCCCCACCACCCACCCGTGATACCGGCCCCCGCGCCACGGTAGCCCGAGCAAACCCAGCCCGTCTGGGGGCACCTGCCAGAGGCAGCTCCGGGGGAGTTTGAGGACGGACCCTGTGCGACAGGTGCCCGCATCCCGCGGGCCACGGTCGGGGGCCGGCCCCCGGACCCCCGCTCCTCAATCGCCGGCGGGGCTGGGTGGTGCTGCTCAGTCACCGGTGGGGCTGGGTGGTGCTCCTCAATCGCCGGAGGGGCTGAGAGATCCAGCCCGTCCGGCGTTTGAGGACGGACCCTGGTCCACAGGTTCCCGCACTGTGCGGGCCACGGTCGGGGGCCGGCCCCCGGACCCCCGCGCCTCAATCGCCGGCGGGGCTGGGTGGTGCTGCTCAGTCACCGGCGGGGCTGGGTGGTGCTCCTCAATCGCCGGAGGGGCTGAGAGATCCAGCCCGTCCGGCGTTTGAGGACGGACCCTGTGCGACAGGTGCCCGCACTGTGCGGGCCCGGGTCGGGGGCCAGCCCCGGACCCCCGCGCCTCAATCGCCGGCGGGGCTGGGTGGTGCTGCTCAGTCACCGGTGGGGCTGGGTGGTGCTGCTCAGTCACCGGTGGGGCTGGGTGGTGCTGCTCAGCCGCCGGCGGGGCTGGGTGGTGCTGCCTCAGCCGCCGGTGGGGCTGAGGGGTGTGCCTCAAACGCCAGTGGGGCTGAGAGGGGTGCCTCAGACGGCGGAAGCGTTGGGGGGTGCGGCGTGGCCGTGGGCCAGGAGGGGGAGGGGTGGGGGGTAGGCCAGGGGGTCGAGGGGGACGTCCTCCTCGCACACAGGGGAGGCGCACTCGCAGGCGAAACGGGCCACCAGGCCCGCCCGGGGCGCCCACGCCCGTCCCAGGAACCCCCGGTACTGCTCCGCCACCACCCCGTTCGCGTACCGCAACAACCCCCGCCGCCCCTCCGCCGTCCGCACCCCCGACAACTCCCCCGCGAAGAACCCCTCCACCTCCGCCAGGGTCTCGGCCACCCCCCGCTCCCCGTCCACCCGCAGCACCGCGCCCCCGTACTCCTCCACCTCCGCCTCGATCACCCGCACCAGATGCCGGTAGAGCGCCAGCGGGCCCGGCTCCAGGCCGCGTTCCGCGAGGCGGCGGCGCTGGACCTCAGGGGTGGGCAGCAGCCACAGGGCGCGGGGTCCGGCGAACCGGGGGGTCACGGGGGTGCCCTCCACCACCGTCGGCGGCGACGGCGGCAGCGCCCGCACATCCTCCGCGATCATCGCGCCGCGCTCGTGGTGCAGCGACATCGCGAGCAACTCCTCCTCCGGCGCCGACCACCGCTCCTCCCGGGGAAGCGCCTCCCAGCGGATCGCCGCCCGGTGCCCCGCCGCGATGGCCCGGTCCCGGTGCTTCCAGGTGTGCGCGTCGGCGCCGTACCAGCGCAGACCGTGCCGCCGGGCCAGCAGCCTGGCCACCGTCGTCTTCCCCGCGCCGGGCGGCCCCCCGATCCACAGGCTCACTCCTCGTGCCCCGGGATCGGCTGCTCCGTCCAGATCACCTTCCCGTCCGGGGTGTAGCGCGTCCCCCACCGGTCCGCGAACTGCGCCACCAGGAACAGCCCCCGCCCGCCCTCGTCGGTGCTCGCCGCCTGCCGCAGATGCGGCGAGGTGCTGCTGTGGTCCGACACCTCGCAGATCAGCGTCCGGTCGCGGATCAGCCGCACCCGGATCGGCCCGATCGCGTAGCGGATCGCGTTGGTGACCAGCTCGCTGAGGATCAGCTCGGTCGTGAACGCCTCTTCTCCCAGATCCCATTCACCGAGCTTATGGGTGACCGCGTTCCGCACCTCGCCCACCGCCGACGGGTCCGACGCCACCTCCCACTCCGCCACCTCCGCCGTGCCCAGCACCCGGGTACGGCCCACCAGCAGCGCGATGTCGTCGCGCGGACGCTCGGGCAGCAGCGCGGCGAGCACGGCCTCGCAGGTCTCGTCGGGGGTGCGCTCCGGATGCCCCGCCACGGTCTCCCGCAGCAGCGCGAGCCCCTCGTCTATGTCGCGCTCCCGGTCCTCCACCAGACCGTCGGTGTACAGCACCAGACTGCTGTTCTCCGGCAGCTCCAGCTCCAGCGTCTCGAACGGCAGCCCGCCGAGGCCCAGCGGCGGCCCGCCGGGCACATCGGCGAAGACGGCCGTGCCGTCCGGGCGCAGCACCAGCGGCTGGTGGTGCCCCGCCCGGGCGACCGTGCAGCGCCCGGACGCCGGGTCGTAAATGGCGTACAGACAGGTCGCCCCCGTGACCTGGGACTCCCCGCCCGCCGTCTCCTCCGCGTCGATCCGGGCCACCAGCTCGTCGAGGTGCCACAGCAGTTCGTCGGGCGGCAGATCGAGGGTGGAGAAGTTGTGCACCGCCGTGCGGAGCCGGCCCATGGTGGCCGCGGCGTGCAGCCCGTGCCCCACCACATCGCCCACGACCAGCGCCACCCGCGCGCCCGGCAGCGGAATGATGTCGAACCAGTCGCCGCCCACCCCGCCGGCCCCGCCGAGCCCCGCCTGCGCGGGCCGGTAGCGGTAGGCGACATCCAGGGCGGTCTGCTCCGGCACCCCGCGCGGCAGCAGACTCCGCTGAAGCGTCACCGCCATGGTGTGCTCACGGTCGTAGCGGCGGGCGTTGTCCACGCTCACCGCCGCGCGGGCCACCAGCTCCTCGGCGAGGGACCTGTCCTCCTCCTCGAACGCCTCGGACGTCTCGGAGCGCCAGAAGATGGCCACCCCCAGGATCGCCCCGCGCGCCCGCAGCGGTACCGCGATCATCGAGTGGAAACCCGCCTCCACCAGCTTCTCCGCCCGCCCCTGCGCCTGCTGCTCCCACCCGGAGAACGCGCCCAGGTCCTGTTCGAGGATCGCCTCGCCCTGGTTGAGCCCCGCGCCCATCCGGGTGCTGCGGAGATAGCGGATCGTGGTGCCGAGACGGAAGTGGGCGGTCGCGTCGCCGGTCCCGGCGGCGGCGATCCGCCGCATGTCCGCGCCCGCGCCCGTCGCCGTCGGCTCCTCGCCGCGCAGCACCGACTCCACCAGGTCGACCGTGGCGTAGTCGCAGAACCGGCCGACGGCGAACTCCACCACCTCCTCGCAGGTGCGCACCACGTCCAGGGTGGTGCCGATCTCCGTACCGGCGTCGTACAGCAGCTTCAGCCGCCCCTGCGCGACCTCCGCCCGTCCGCTGACGGCCTGGAGTTCGGTGGTGTCCCGGAAGGTCGCCACACTGCCGAGCCTGCTGCCGTCCCGGCTGGTGGGGCGCTGGTTCACGGCCAGCAGCCGGTCGCCCACCTGGTGCACCTCGTCGGTGGCGGGATGGCCCGACGCCAGCAGCCGGGCGGTCGCCGGGTCGAGCCCCAGATCGCCGACGAGCCTGCCCTCCACCCTGGCCGGGAGCTTCAGCAGCCGGCGCGCCTCGTCGTTGGCGAGCAGCAGCCGCCCGTCGCCGCCGACGATCAGCACCCCCTCCCGGACGGCGTGCAGCACCGCGTCGTGGTGCTCGTACATCCGGGTCATCTCCTCCGGACCGAGCCCATGGGTCTGCCGCCGCAGCCGCCGGGTGACCAGCGCCGTACCGCCGGTGGTGACCAGCAGCACCACGGCCGCGGCGCCGAACAGCAGCGGGAACTGGTCCTCGACGGCCCCGCTGACCCGCTCCAGGGTCACCCCGGACGAGACCACCCCGATCACCGTGCCACCGCGGTCGAAGACCGGGACGACGGCCTGGACGAGCGGTCCGAGCCCGCTGGGCACCCGCTGGGTGGCCTCCTGTCCGGCGAGCGCCGGCCCGATGTCACCGACGAACTTCTCCCCGATCTCGTTCGGCAGCGGGCTGGTGTAGCGGATGCCGTCGGTGTTCATCACCACGATGAAGTCGACATGGGAGTCCTTGCGGGCGTCCTCGGCGCTCGGCTGGAGGATCGCCGTGGGGTCGCGGCTCTTGAGCGCCGCGTCCATCCCGGGGGAGTCGGCGAAGGTCCGGGCCACCGCGACCGACCGGTTGACGGCCTCCCGCTCGGTGTCCGCGTGCGACTGGAGGACGAGCGCGACGATGCTCGCGCCGACGAGCAACAGCACGATCGCCACTTGGAGGAGAAAGACCTGCCCGGCAACAGTCCGCATCCGCAGAACCGAGCGTGGGCGACCGTAACGTTCGGCCATGTCTTCTTTGTACACCTCCCGCACACGGTGGGCTATCCGCGCACGGTAGAACGCGGAGGTCACACGCGCGATGTCTTTGCGCAAATCTCCGTACGCGTGCGACCTCCGGAAGGCGCGTCCGCCGGGCCGTCCGGGGGCCGCTCAGTCCTGGTGCTGCCCCGACACGCCCAGCCGCAGCACCTGCGCCAGCGCCTCGGCCACCGCCTTCTCCGGGTCGAGCGCGCCACCCGCGGAGCGCCAGGCCACGAAGCCGTCCGGACGCACCAGCAGCGCGCCCTCGGCCGTCGTGCCGTGCGTCCCGGTCCAGTCGCAGCCCTCCTCCGGCACCAGCTCCGCCAGCGGCCCGTCCCCGATGGCGTACACGTCCAGCGGTACGGAGAGCCGCGCCGCGGCCTTGTGCGCGGCGTCGTGCCACACCGCGCCCTCCCCGCAGAGCAGAACGAGTGAGCGCTCGTACAGATCGAGGGTCGACATCCGTTCGCCCTGCCGGCGCACCCACAGATGCGGCGCGCGGGTGCCGGGCTCGCCCGTCAGCGACATCCGCTCCGGTACGACCGGACGCGCCGGGTCGACACCGACGACCGCGCCCCGGGGATAGCCGTACCCCAGGGCCACCGTCAGCACCCCGCCCTGCCGCCCGCCGGGCACCGCCGGGGCCTCGTAACCGGGGTGGCTGTGCTCCGCCGAACGGGCGGACGCCCGCTCACCCGTCGCCTTCGCCACCGGCTGCCGCTCCTCGCCGTAGCTGTCCAGCAGCGCCGCCCCGGCCCATCCGCGGAGCACCGCCGCCAGTTTCCAGGCCAGGTTGTGGGCGTCCTGGATGCCCGTGTTGGAGCCGAAGGCGCCGGTGGGGGACATCTCGTGGGCCGCGTCACCGGCGAGGAACACCCGTCCGACCGAGTACCGCCGGGCCACCCGTTCGGCGGCGTGCCAGGGCGCCTTGCCGGTGATCTCCACATCCAGCTCCGGAGCGCCCACCGCACGGCGGATGTGGTCCCGGCAGCGGTCGTCGGTGAAGTCCTCCAGCCGCTCGCCCCGCTCCGGGTGCCAGGGCGCGTGGAAGACCCAGCGCTCGGCGTTGTCCACCGGCAGCAGCGCCCCGTCGGCCCCCGGCGCGGTCAGATAGCAGACGATGAAGCGGCGGTCCCCGACGATGGAGACGAGCTGCCGCGAGGTGAACGTCAGGCTCACGTTGTGGAACAGCTCGCCGTTGCCGCTCTGGCCGATGCGCAACTGCTCGCGGACCGGGCTGCGCGGCCCGTCGGCGGCGACCAGATAGTCCGCCCGCACGGTGGTCCGCTCACCCGACGACCGCTCCTCGATCAGCGCCGTCACCCCCGTGGCGTCCTGCTCGAAGGAGAGCAGCTCGGTGCCGAACCGCAGATCGGCGCCCTCCTGCCGGGAACGGGCGGCGAGCACCGGCTCGATGTCGTTCTGGCTGCACAGACACCAGGTGGACGGGCTGATCCGGGCCAGTCCGCCGCCCGGGTCGATCTCCCGGAACAGCCACTCCTGGTCCTCGCCGGTCAGCGATCCGGCCTGGAGGATTCCATGGTTGCCGGCGAGGACGGCGGCGGCCTCGCGGATCTCCCGCTCCACCCCGGCGCGGCGGAACAGCTCCATCGACCGGACGTTGATCCCCCGTCCGCGCGGATGGGTGGAGGTGCCCGCGTGCTTCTCGGCCAGCAGATGTCCGATGCCGTGCCGGCTCAGGAACATCGAGGTGGACAGGCCCACCAGGGACCCGCCCACGATCAGGATCGGCACCCGGACATCTGGGGTCCCGGTGTTCTTGGCTCTCTCAGTGGTCCCATGCATGGAATCTGTGTGCCCGTCGCGACGGGCCTTCCCCCGCCCATTCACTCGCATGGTGCCCATCTCTCGCGCCACAGGTGGTACCGGACCACGATCGGTGCACGGGAGCGCCCCGCGCCAGGGGTGATCACGCGCACCGCGCGGCGGCCGACCACCGCCCCGCGGCGGATACCGGATGACGACTGACGACGGGCCATGTCCGTGGCGGCGGCGCGGTCGCGAAGGAGTGTGAACAGGGATGACCACCTTGTCGGAACGCATATCGCAGTCCGCCTTCGACGGGTCGAGGCTCCGGGTCGTACTGCTGCTGGATCTCTACGACGGGGCCCAGAAGCAGTTCCTGGAGGCGTACGAGCACATGCGCAACCATGTCGCCTCCGTACCCGGCCACATCAGCGACCAGCTCTGCCAGTCCATCGAGAACCCCTCCCAGTGGCTGATCACCAGCGAGTGGGAGAGCGCGCCGCCGTTCCTCGCCTGGGTGAACAGCGAGGAGCACGTGGAGACCGTCCTGCCGCTGCACAGCTGTGTGCGCGACACCAGGTCGCTGCGGTTCAGTGTGCTGCGCGAGACCGGCCAGGCCTTCAGCACCACCCCCGAGCAGCAGCCCAGGGGCGGCCTCCAGCCCTCCCCCCGGGTCGGCGACGGAGTGGTGCGCCACGCCCTGACCTTCACCGTCAAGCCCGGCAGCGAGAAGGCCGTGGCGAAGATCCTCGCCGGCTACACCTCGCCGTCCTCCCGGGTCGACGACCAGACCCGGCTGCGCCGCACCTCCCTCTTCATGCAGGGCAACCGGGTGGTGCGGGCCATCGAGGTCCAGGGCGACCTGATGGCCGCCCTGCGCCATGTCGCCCGGCAGCCCGAGGTACGGGCCGTGGAAGAGGCCATCAACCCCTATCTGGAGCAGGACCGGGACCTGGACGACGCCAACTCCGCCCGGCTCTTCTTCACCCGCGCCGCGCTCCCCGCGGTGCACCATGTCGCCGCCGAGGGGCCGGGACCCAACGATGTGAACCGGCACGCCCTGCTCTACCGGGCGAAGGAGGAGTGCGGCCTCGCGGTCGCCCGGCTGCTCTCCCGGCAGGACGAGGCGGCGGCCGAGGACCCGCACAACCCCATCGTCGGCAGCACGGTCTTCCAGCGCGACGACATCGTGGTCCGGCTCATCGACGTCAACGGCCCCCTCGACGACCACCCGGCGCTCGCGCTCGGTGTCCGGGGCCCCCGCAAGGCCGCCATCCTCGGCCGGCTGCTCATCGACGGGGACGCCATCGCCCGGGGCACCCAGGCCGACATCGCCCGCTCCGTCGCCGGCTCCGACATGCAGCTGATCACCGACCGGCTCGCGGCGCCCGAGTCCTGACCCGCGTACCCCCGCACCGCCAGGCCCACCGGGGCCAACTGGAGGAAAGCAGTATGACCACGCACAGCCCACGCATCGTGGACCTCAGCGAGACCCAGCCCAACACCCGGCGCGGCGGCGATCTGCGCGCCATGCTCACCCCCACGGCGGTCGGCGCCACCAGCGGCTTCATGGGCCTGGCCATCGTCCAGCCCGGTGAGCGCATCGGCGAGCACTACCACCCCTACTCGGAGGAGTTCGTCTATGTGGTCAGCGGGCTCCTGGAAGTGGATCTGGAGGGTGTCACCCACTCCATGCGCCCCGACCAGGGGCTGATGATCCCGCTGAATGTGCGCCACCGGTTCCGCAACGTCGGTGACACCGAGGCCCGGATGGTCTTCCACCTCGGCCCCCTCGCGCCCCGCCCCGAACTCGGCCATGTCGACACCGAGGGCACCGAACAGGCCTCGGCCCCCGGCGGTCCGCCGGAACGTTCCGGGGCAGTGTCGTGAACCGGCGGGTGGCGGTCACCGGGGTCGGCGTCGTCGCCCCCGGCGGTGTCGGCGCCCCGGCGTTCTGGGACCTGCTGGCGAACGGGCGCACCGCGACCCGCGGCATCACCCTCTTCGACCCGGAGGGGTTCCGCTCCCGGATCGCCGCCGAGGTCGACTTCGACCCCGCCGAGCACGGCCTCGCCCCCGAGGACACCGCCCGCTCGGACCGGTACATCCAATTCGCCCTGGTGGCGGCCCGGGAGGCGATACGGGACGCGGGGCTCGACCCCGAACGCGAGGACCCCTGGCGCATCGGTGTCTCCCTGGGCACCGCGGTCGGCGGCACCACCCGGCTGGAACACGACTATGTCGCCGTCTCCTCGGCCGGTGCCCGCTGGGACGTGGACCACCGCCCTGCCGGGGCCCACCTCCACCGCGCCTTCTCGCCCAGCACCCTCGCCTCCGCCGTCGCCGAGCAGATCGGCGCCCACGGACCCGTGCAGACCGTCTCCACCGGCTGCACCTCCGGCCTGGACGCCGTCGGCTACGCCTTCCACGCCATCGAGGAGGGCCGCGCCGACATCTGCGTCGCCGGCGCGTCGGACTCCCCGATATCCCCGATCACCGTGGCCTGCTTCGACGCCATCAAGGCCACCTCGCCCAACAACGACGACCCGGAGCACGCCTCCCGGCCGTTCGACGCCCACCGCGACGGGTTCGTCATGGGCGAGGGCGGTGCCGTCCTGGTCCTGGAGGAGCTGGAGCACGCCCGAGCCCGCGGTGCCACCGTGTACTGCGAGATCGGCGGCTACGCCACCTTCGGCAACGCCTACCACATGACCGGGCTGACCCCCGAGGGGCTGGAGATGGCCCGCGCCATCGACACCGCGCTCGCCCACGCCCGGCTCGACGGCACGAGGATCGACTACGTCAACGCGCACGGCTCGGGCACCAAGCAGAACGACCGCCACGAGACCGCCGCCGTGAAGCGCTCGCTCGGACAGCACGCCTACCGGACCCCGATGAGCTCCATCAAATCCATGGTGGGCCACTCCCTGGGCGCGATCGGGGCGATCGAGCTGGTGGCCTGTGTGCTGGCCATGGACCGGCAGACGGTGCCGCCGACGGCCAACTACGAGACCCCCGACCCCGAGTGCGACCTGGACTACGTACCGCGCACCGCCCGGTCCCGGAAGCTGCGCCATGTGCTCTCCGTCGGCAGCGGGTTCGGCGGATTCCAGTCAGCGGTCGTCATGAGCCGACTCAGTGGGAGGCCACGATGAGCACCACCCGAACCCGGCGCAGCCGCGACCCGAGCGGGAGCCCGGACCGCGGCGGCCGGCGGACCGTCATCACCGGGATCGGCGTCATCGCCCCCAACGGCATCGGCGCGGACGTCTTCTGGAAATCCACCCAGGAGGGCATCAGCGTCCTCGACCGGATCACCCGCGAGGGCTGTGAACACCTGCCGCTCCGCGTCGGCGGCGAGGTCCGCGACCTGGAGCCGGACACCCTGGTCGAGGACCGCTTCCTGGTCCAGACCGACCGGTTCACCCACTTCGCCATGGCCGCCGCCGATCTCGCCCTCGCGGACGCCCGGCTGGGCCGCGCCGACTACGAGGGCTCGCCCTTCGGCGTCGGGGTGGTCACCGCGTCGGGCTCCGGCGGCGGCGAGTTCGGCCAGCGCGAACTCCAGGCCCTGTGGGGCAACAGCCCCCGTTTCGTCGGCCCCTACCAGTCCATCGCCTGGTTCTACGCCGCCAGCACCGGCCAGATCTCCATCCGGGGCGGCTTCAAGGGGCCCTGCGGGGTGGTGTGCAGCGACGAGGCCGGCGGCCTCGACGCCTTCGCCCACGCCGCCGGGGCGATCCGGCGCGGCACCGACGCCGTCGTCGTCGGCTCCGCCGAGGCCCCCCTCGCGCCCTACTCGGTCGTCTGCCAGCTCGGCTACGAGGACCTGAGCACCAGCGAGGACCCCACCCGCGCCTACCGGCCCTTCACCACCGAGGCCTGCGGCTTCGTACCCGCCGAGGGCGGTGCGATGCTCGTGGTCGAGGAGGAGTCGGCGGCGCTGCGCCGGGGCGCCCGGCCGCGCGCCAGGATCGCCGGGCACGCGGCCACCTTCAGCGGCCCCTCCCGCTGGCAGGACTCCCGGGAGGGCCTCGCCCGGGCCATCCAGGGCGCCCTGAGGGAGGCGGACTGCGCGCCGGAGGAGATCGATGTGGTCTTCGCCGACGCCCTCGGTGTGCCCGAGGCCGACCGCGCCGAGGCGCTGGCGATCACCGACGCCCTGGGCCAGCACGGCCGGCGGGTGCCCGTCACCGCGCCCAAGACCGGCACCGGCCGGGCCTACTGCGGCGGGCCGGTGCTCGATGTGGCCGCCGCCGTCATGGCCATGGAGCACGGAGTCGTACCGCCCACGCCCAATGTCTTCGACGTCTGCCACGACATCGATGTCGTCACCGGCAAGGCCCGCCGGGCGCCGCTGCGCACGGCCCTGGTCCTCAGCCGGGGGCTCATGGGCTCCAACGCGGCACTCGTGCTGCGCAGCGCGGCCCCCGCGCCACCGCCCCGGAACCCCACCCGACAAGGAGAGAACGCATGACAGACGCAGTGACCCCGGAGGAACTGGCCGGACTGATGCGGCAGAACGCCGGCATCCCCGTCGATCCGGCCGAGCTGGCGGACCACCCGGACACCTCCTTCGAGGAGTACGGCCTGGACTCGCTCGGCCTGCTCGGCATCGTCGCCGCGCTGGAGAACCGGCACGGCACCCCGATGCCGCAGGACGCGGAGAAGTGCGCGACCCCGCGCGAGTTCCTCGACCTCGTGAACACGTCCCTGACCAAGAGCGGAGCCTGAAGTGCCCGGACACACCGAGAACGAGATCACCGTCAGAGCCCCCCTGGACGTCGTCTGGGACATCACCAACGACCTGGAGAACTGGCCCCAGCTCTTCAGCGAGTACGCCTCGGTCGAGGTGCTGGAGCGCAGGGGCGACACCACCACCTTCCGGCTGACCATGCACCCCGACGAGAACGGGAAGGTGTGGAGCTGGGTCTCCGAGCGCACCCCCGACCGGGAGAGCCGCACGGTGCGCGCCCGGCGGGTGGAGACCGGGCCGTTCCAGCACATGGACATCCACTGGGAGTTCTCCGAGGTGCCCGGCGGCACCCGGATGCACTGGCGGCAGGATTTCGCGATGAAGCCGGACGCCCCGGTCGACGACGACTGGATGACCGACAACATCAACCGCAACTCCAAGGTCCAGATGGCGCTGATCCGGGACAAGATCGAGCAGCGGGACCGGGAGCGCCGCGCGGCGGCCCCCGCCGCCGGCTGAGCGGGGAGGCGACCGACCGTGTCCCAGCCTGCCCACTACCCGCACCAGGCCCTGATCGTGGCCCGGATGGCGCCCGAGTCGGCCGATGGCATCGCCGAGCTGTTCGCCGCGTCCGACGAGGGCGAACTGCCGCGGCTCGTCGGAGTGAGACGGCGCAGCCTCTTCCAGTTCGGCGATGTGTATCTGCATCTGATCGAGTCGGACCGGCCGCCCGGGCCCGCCGTGGCGAAGGTGGTCGAACACCCCGAGTTCCGGGACCTCAGCGACCGGCTGAACGCGTACATCAGCCCGTACGACCCGGAGACCTGGCAGGGCCCGAAGGACGCCATGGCCCACCGTTTCTACACCTGGTCCCCGCCGGGTTGACCACCGCGCGGCGCGAAGGCGCCCCGGACCCCGGAAGGGGCCCGGGGCGCCTTCGCGCACCCGGGACGCGGCGGTGGTTCACCCGGGTACGGCCGCCACCGCCTCCTGGGCCGAGGGGTCCGTGCCGAGGCCGGTGCCCTCCTCCGCGACCACGGCCTCGAACGCGTGGAGATAGGAGTTCACCGGGCGGACCGAGCCGGGCGGCAGCCCCGCCCGGGTCATCCGCTCCACCATGGACTCCCGGGTGTGCTTGGCGCCGCCCACATTGAGCAGCAGCAGCAGATCCATCGCGGTGGTGAACTTCATCGACGGGGTGTCGTCCACCAGGTTCTCGATCACCACGACCCGCGCCCCGGGACGGGCCGCCGCCACCACATTGCGGAGGGTGGCGTGGGTGCTGTCGTCGTCCCACTCCAGGATGTTCTTGATGATGTAGAGATCCGCGCCGACCGGGATCTCCCGGCGGCAGTCGCCGGGCACGACGCTCACCCGCCCGGCCAGCGCCCCGCCGTCGAGCAGCCGGGGGTCGGCCTTCGCCACCACATCGGGCAGATCCAGGAGGGTGCCGCTCACCCCGGGGTGCTTCTCCAGGAGGCTCGCCAGCACATGCCCCTGGCCGCCGCCGATGTCGGCGACCGAGCCGACCCCGGTGAGGTCGAGCAGCTCGGCCACCTCCAGCGCGGACTGCCGGCTGGAGGTGGTCATGGCCCGGTTGAACACCTGGGCCGACTCGCCGGCGTCCTGGTGCAGATACTCGAAGAAGCCCTTGCCGAAGAGGTCCTGGAAGACCGGGCCGCCGTCCGCGCGCACGGCGTCGTCCAGCCTGGGCCAGGCGGCCCAGGTCCAGGGCTCGGTGCACCACAGGGCGATCCAGCGCAGGCTCTGCGGATCGTCCTCGCGGAGCATCCGGGACATCTCGGTGTGGCCGAAGGTGCCGTCCGGCCGCTCCTCGAAGACACCGTGGCAGGACAGGGCGCGCAGCAGCCGGCGCAGCGGCCGGGGTTCGGCGCGGACCGCCGAGGCCAGCTTCTCCGCGCTCGCGGGGACGTCGCCGAGCGCGTCGGCGACCCCGAGCCGGGCGGCGGCCCGCACGGCGGCGGCGACGGCCGCGCCGAAGACGAGTTCGCGCATCCGCATGCCCGGGGGAGGGGCGGCGGCACCGTCGGCGGGGGCGGTCGGGAACGGTCGGGTACTGAGGGTGGTCATGGGGCCTCGAATCCTTCGGCGGGTGGGAGGGGCGGGCCCGGCGGCCCCGGGCCCCGGGTCAGCACATTCCGGCGGGCTCGGACGACGCGCAGGAGTTCCGGGCGAACCGGTTGCCGCTGCCGCCGCCCCGGTGGACCAGATCGGCCCTGGCGTTGCCCGTCACCGTGTTGTGCTCGACGACGTTGTCGGTGTTGGCCGCGCCGACCATCGACTCGAAGAGCACGATCCCGCCGGACATCGGCGCGGCACCCACGTTGTCGCGGACCGTGTTGCCCCGGACGACGGTGGCCTCGGAGCCGGTGAGGACGATCCCGGAGCCCTGGATGGCGGGGAGCCTCGGGGTCGCCGGACAGAGCCGGTTGTTCCCGGAGACCGTGTTGGAGCGGACGGTCATCGCCCCGGCGGCGGGCCTGGACTCGTCGCCGACGATGAACATCCCGGCGCAGTTCGCGGAGAGCTCATTGCCCCGGACGGTGAGATTCCGGACCCGCCGCACCGTCAGGCCGATCCGGTTCCCGGTCGCCCTGTTGTCGGCGATCACCGCACCGCCCTGGTCGGTCGCGCCGCCCTCGGCGTCCACGGCGTTGGCGAGGAAGATGCCCGCGTCGCCGTTCCCCCGCACCGTGTTCTCCCGGAACGACGCCCGGGTGGAGCGCTGCTGGGCGATCCCCCAGATCCCGTTCTCCTCGGCGGTTACCTGCCGGACGGAGAGCCGGTCGGTGCGGGAGGCCCACAGCCCGTGCCGGCTGAACCCCCGCAGGGTCAGCGAGCGGACCGACACCCGCGCGGTGTCCGCCTCCCCGGTGCCGGTCACACAGATGCCGTGCCCCTCGCGCGCGCAGCTGTTCGCGGCGAGCGAGCGGTCCGTCGCGGGCAGCAGCACGGTCCCGGGGCCCGAGCCGCGCAGGGTCAGCCGGTCGGTGGTGACGAGCACGCTCTCGCGGTACGTCCCCGGGCGCACGACCACCGTGTCCCCGGGCCTCGCGGCGTCGACCGCCGCCTGGATCGACTCCCCGGCGCGCACGGTGTGGGTCGTGCCACCGCCGCCCGCCGGTGCGGCGCCGATCACCCCGGCCACGGCGGCGGCGATCCCCAGGGCGCATCCGAATGGTTTTCCATAGTTTTTTTGTCGTTGTGCCATAAAGCGACGCTATGGGCGTTTCTGAGGGCCCGCCACACGGAGGGGGCGGATCGATGGGCGCCCTCCGTCGTCCGGGTGGCCCCCGGCCCCCGGGCGCGCCCCCCGGGAAGGCGCCCCGGGCCGGCCGGCCCGGGGCGCGGCGCTCAGGGAGTGAGGAAGGTCTTCCCGGAGCCGGACCTCAGGACGTGGTCGATGTGGATCTGGCGCGCGATGAACCGCCCGTTCTCGACACTGGCCGCGATGGCGACCGGGGCGAGAGAGTTCCCGTCCGGGAGCCCCGCGTAGTACAGCCCGGGGACCGTGCCGAGGACGCCCTTCTCCTGGAGGGGCGCCCCTCGGTCGTCGAGCAGCCGGTCCGGCAGAATCCGGTAGTCCGGCCCGAAGCCGGTGCACCAGATGATCGTCGTGATGTCGTGCCGGGCCAGATCGAGGGTGTCCCCGTAATCGGAGAGGTGGTCCAGGCGGACACAGGGCGCCGGAGTCTCCTCCGGCACCACGAAACCCCGGCCGCGGATACCGGCGTCGATGGTGTCGATGACCCGCCGGAACGAACGGGACGACTCCCGGGCGATCGCGGTGACATTGTCCTCCAGCCGCAGGACCCGCCGGTCGGCCGCGCGGACCGAACCGACGAGGACGACTCCCTTCTCCGCCAGCGTGCCGAGATTGAGATCGCTGCTCCCGGCCTTCACGGAGGCCACCCCCAGACCCGGCAGCGCGCCCGAGTCGACGCCTTCCGGGGTGATGTACTCCTCGTACAGAGGGAACACGAACATCCACTCGTGGAGGCTGCGGCCCCGGTAGTGGCGCGGCCACGCCTGGTGCCGGCCGACCGACAGGAACACCTCGCGCCCGGCGTCCGCGAGTTCGTCGGCGATCTGCTGACCGCTGATGCCCGCGCCCACCACGAGCACCGCCCCGCCCGGCAGGGACCCGGGGTTGCGGTAGAACCGCGAGTGCATCTGCCGCACGGACGGGTCGACATCGGACGCGGGAGCGGGCACCCGGGGGGCCGCGTATCCGCCCATCGCCGCCACCAGATTGCGGGACTCGACGACATCCCCCGAGGACAGCCGCGCCCTGAACCGCACCTCGTCGCGGTCACCGGCGTCCGGGGGACACTCGACCTCCCGGACGGCCGTGTGCTCCCGCACCCGCAGATTCCGCTCCTTCGCGTAGTCCCGCAGATGCCCGGCCAGCTCCCGCCCCGGCATGAAACCGTCGGGATCGTCGCCGTCGTACTCCCAGCCGGGGAAGCGGACCGTTCGATTGCCGCTGCCCACGAGCAGGCTGTCCCAGCGCTCGTGCGCCCAGGCCTGACCGATCTCGCCCCGTTCCAGGACGAGCGCCTCCCGGCCCACCTCCCCGAGGGCCGCGGCCACGCCGCACCCCTGCTGGCCACCGCCGATCACCACGGTCTCCGTGTACTCCACTGTTCCCACGATCGAACCTCTCTGCCGTGTTCCTGCACATCGCTGTCGTGCTCCCCCGCGGTTGGGCCGGTCCGGCTCAGATCCTGGCCCGTGAAGTCGGCTCGATGTCAAAGGAACCGCCCGCCGGCCGGGCCGCCCGCGGCCCTCGGCCAGCCACGCGACGGAACGCCGCGGCGTGACGGAATCCGGAGCGGGCCCCGCCCCGCGTGACGAAAGCCCGCTCCCGGGAAATGACTGGCACCCGTGCGCCGGCACGGTTAGCCTTCACTCCGTTCCCCCCGGGAGGCTCTGTGCCGCCCCGGGTCCGGTTCATCGGTCCACAGCGGAAAGCAGGAGGTGACGACGGTGATGACTGTCACGGTGACGGGCTCCGCCCGTATTCAGGAGTTCATCGTTCCCATCCCCGTGGTCTCCGGCTGACACCCGTACACACTCCGCGCGCCGAGCGCGCCGCCGGGGCCACCCTCCGAAGGGTCTCCCCTTGTCCCACACCTCCTCCGACGCGCCGTCCCGCCCCGGCACCCCGCACGCCCTCGCCCCCTACGGCTGGGACGGGCGGTGGGCCGCCGCGTTCGCCCCGTACGCCGCCCAGGGGCTGCTGCCCGGCCGGGTGGTCCGCGTCGACCGAGGGCACTGCGATGTGCTCACCGCCGCCGGACCGGTCCGCGCCGACACCGCCTTCGTCACCCCGCACGACCCGCTGCGGGTCATCTGCACCGGTGACTGGGCCGCCGTCGACCCCGCCGGCGACCCCCTCTTCGTACGGACGTATCTGCCGCGCCGCACCGCCTTCGTGCGCTCCACCTCGTCCAAGCGCTCCGAGGGGCAGATCCTCGCCGCCAACGTCGACCACGCCGTCATCGCGGTCTCCCTCGCCGTCGAACTCGACCTCGGACGGATCGAGCGCTTTCTGGCCCTGGCCTGGGAGAGCGGCGCCCAGCCGATCGTCGTGCTCACCAAGGCCGACCTCGTCCCGGACGCGGCGGGCCTGGCCCATCTGGTCCGCGATGTGGAGCACACCGCCCCCGGGGTGCGGGTGCTGGCCGTCAGTTCGCTGAACGGCGAGGGGACGGCCGAGCTGGCCGGGGCCGTCTCCGGCGGCACGAGTGTGCTGCTGGGAGTCTCCGGCGCGGGCAAGTCCACCCTCGCCAACACGCTGACCGGCACCGATGTGATGGACGTTCAGGCGATCCGGGACATCGACGGCAAGGGGCGGCACACCACCACGACCCGCAATCTGCTGGTCCTGCCCGGCGGCGGGGTGCTCATCGACACGCCCGGACTGCGGGGCGTCGGGCTCTACGACGCCGGGGCCGGGGTGGGGCAGGTCTTCGCGGAGATCGAGGAACTCGCCCGGAACTGCCGCTTCCACGACTGCGCCCACGAGGCCGAGCCGGGGTGCGCGGTGCTGGCCGCGGCGGCCGACGGGTCGCTCGGAGCACGCCGGCTGGAGAGCTACCGCAAGCTGCTGCGGGAGAACCAGCACATCGTCGCCAAGACCGACGCCCGGGTGCGCGCGGAACTCCGCAGGGAGTGGCGGCGCAAGGGCGCGGAGGGCCGGGCGGCGATGGAGGCCAAGCGCGGCCGGCTGCGGTAGGGGCTCCCGCCCGGGGGAGCGCCCGCTTCCCCGGGCGGCCCCGCCGCCCTCCCCGGGACCCCGGGGCCCTCGGGGCCCATGTTCGGGGCCCGTGCGGGCTCTTGGGGGTCCTGGAGAGTCTTGGGGGGTCTTGGGGGGTCTTGAGGGGCCGCCGTCCCCACCCGCTTCCCCGGGCCCCCGTCCCGCCGCCGCACCGCCGTCCCGCCCGTACCGGCCCGTGACATCAGTCATACGCGAGTCCGCTCCTGTCCGTTCCGCCCCAGGTGGGAGCGGGTGAACCGGCCGCCCCGCCCGTCCCGGCGGTGACCGCGACCGCGCGGTGGAACTCGTATAGTCGGGTGAGGTTGCGGGCCGTCGGCCCCGAGGCGAACAGGCGGAGCTGATGACCACGTCCCGGCGGCTGCTGTCCACTGCGGTGGCAGCGGTGACACTCACTCTGCTCACCCCGTCGGGCACCCTCTCCGCCGGACCGGGCACCCGGGACGGCCAGGGCGCGGGCAGCGGCACCGGCCGGGCCTCCGCCGCCGCGCACCACCGGGGCTGGGCCGGGACCTGGCAGGCCTCGCCCTCGCACGCCGTCCCCGCGCTCCCCGGCACCTCCATCCGCAATGTGGTGCACACCAGCGTCGGCGGCGGGGCCGCCCGCGTCAGGGTCACCAACCGCTTCGGCACCGCGCCCCTGCCCATCGGCGCGGTCACCATCGCCCTCCAGCGGCCGGGCCTGCCCAAGAGCCCCGAGGCGGCCCCCGGCACCATGCGCCGGGCGTACTTCGACGGCGCCCGCGCCGTCACCGTCCCCACCGGCCGGGACCTGGTCACCGACCCCGTGCCCATGACGGTGCCCGCCGGCGCCAACCTCCTGATCACGGTCTACACACCCACCGCCGCCGGCCCCGCGACCCAGCACCGGTCCGCCGTCCAGACCAACTTCCTCGCCCCGGGCGCCGGCGACCGCACCGCCGACGAGGGCGGCGCGGCCTACACCACCACCACCGGGTCCTGGCACTACGTCACCGGTGTCGATGTGCTCAGCCCCCGCACCCCGGGCAGCGTCGTCGCACTCGGCGACTCCATCACCGACGGCTCGGGCTCCACCAACAGCGCCAACCGCCGCTGGCCCGACCGGCTCGCCGCCCGGCTCGGCGAACTGCCCCCGCACCGCCGCCCGGGTGTGCTCAACGCGGGGATCGCCGGGAACCGGCTGCTGCTGGACGGCACCGGGCCCAGCATGCTCGCCCGCTTCGACGCCGATGTGCTCTCCCGTACGGGGGTGCGCACCGTGATCGTGCTCGCGGGCGTCAACGACATCAAGAACACCCCCGTCCAGAGCGACCCCGCCGTCTTCGACGCCGCCCACCGGCAGCTCGTCCGCCGGGCCCACGCCCGCGGCATCCAGGTCATCGGCGCCACCATCGCCCCGTTCGGCGGCAACCCGGCCTGGACCGAGGACCGTGAGGCGGTCCGCCGGCAGATCAACCACACCATCAGGACCGGCGGGGTCTTCGACGCGGTCGCCGACTTCGACGCCGCCGTCCGCGACCCGGCCCACCCCACCCGTATCCACCCCGCCTACGACCCCGGGGACCATCTCCACTTCAACGACGCCGGGATGCGGGCCCTGGCCGACGCCGTCGACCTCGACCGGCTCCGGGTCCGCGCCGAGTCCCACTGACCCGACTGACCCCACCGGACCCACAGCCCTCCCGGGCTCAGGTCCACAGGACGGCCACCAGCCACGCCCCCGCCACCACCAGACAGGCGAACAGCTCGACCAGCACACTCGTCCCGGCCGCCCGCATCACCTCCCGGGTGGAGGCCGCCGCCTGCCCGTGGCCGCCGAGGCGGAGGCGCTCGGTGCCGTAGATCCCGCCGATGAAACCGGGGATCGCCCCCACCACCGGCAGCACGACAAAACCCACCACCGCCCCCAGCCCGGCGAAGACCGCCATCCGCCGGGTGATCCCGGTGCCCCGCAGCCGCCGCGGCGGCAGCAGCCACACCACGACCTGGTCCACCAGCAGCAGCGCGGTGGAGGCCACCAGCAGCACCCAGGCCGCCGGGGAGAGTTCGTGCAGCGACCACCAGAGCATCGCCGCCCACACCAGCCACCGCCCGGGCACACCGGGCACCAGGACCCCCACAAGGCCCAGCACCATCACCAGGCCGACCAGCAGAAGCTGCCACACGCCCATCTGCCAAGGGTGCGGGAAACCGGCGGTTCCCGCAGGGGCGGGCCGGCGTCACCCGGCCGGATCGCGCGCCACCCAGCCCCGGGCGTACGCGTGCCAGCCCAGCTGGAGCCGGGTGGTCACCCCGGTCAGCTCCATCAGCCCCTTCACCCGGCGCTGCACCGTCCGCAGCCCCAGGTCCAGACGTTTCGCCACCCGGGCGTCGGTCATCCCGGCGAGCAGCAGCGACAGGATCTCCAGATCCGTCGCGTCGGGGCCCGCCGCCGTCTCCTCGTACCCGCCGGGCGTGGGCCGCAGCGGCAGTGCCTCCCGCCACACCGCCTCGAAGAGGCCGAGCAGCGACTCCAGCAGCCCGCAGCCGTGCACCACCAGCGCGGCGGGCTCCGCGTCCCGGGGGGTCAGCGGGATCATCGCCAGCGCCCGGTCCACCACCAGCAGCGCGCTGGGCACCCGGTCCACCACCCGCACCCGGCCCCGGCCGCCGGGCGCCGGGGGACCGGCCGGCAGGGCGTCCCGCTCGGCGACCACCCGGCAGGCCACCCCGGGCGGCGGGTCGGGCCACGCGCCCGCCGCCGTGACCAGGGCGCACACCTCGTCGGCCGCCCCCAGCCGCAACTGCGCGGACCGGTGCGCGACCGCGCTCGCCCCGGTCACCACCTCCACCAGATCGTGCACGGCCGTCCCCGCGGCCTCGGCCCGGTACTCCTCGGCCAGCGCCGTCGCCGCGACCTCGGCCCGCTCCAGCTCCTGCCGCTGCCGGCTCAGCAGGGCCCCCAGCGCCACCCCCGGCGGCGCCGCGACCCACCTCCCCGCGCCGGCCGACGACCGCGCCGCGAGCCCCTGCTGCTCCAGCCGGCGCAGCGCCCGCTCCGTATCGGTCTCCGGCAGGGCGAGACGGTGCGCGAGATCCGCCACCTCCGCCGCTCCGAGCGCGACCAGCGCGCGGTACGCGGACTCCTGCCTCGCGTCGAGACCAATCGCTCCCAGCACCCGGACCTCCCCTTCCCGATCCGCACATCATGCCCCGCCCGGGGCACCCGTCCGGCCGGGGGAGGGCACCCCGGGGCGGCCCCGAGCACAAGAGGGCGCGTTCCGGGGCCAGTTGGGGCGATCTTGTTTCTCCACCCCGCTCCCGGTGGACAATAAAGGGCATGAGTCAGCAGGCCGCAGACGACTGGTGGAACCGGCTGTACGAGGAGTCGGCCCCGGGGACGGAACCGCCCGAGACGGGCGGGGACAGCCTGGAGGCGCGCTTCGACTCGGCCCTCGGCGCGATGTCCGCCCCCGCCCCGGAACCCATACGCCCACCCGTCCACCGGGCCCCCTGGGAACCCCCGCTCGACCCCCACCCGTCACCACCCCCACCCCCGGAGACCCCTTCCGAACCGAGCCCGTCACCACCCGCGCCGGAGGCGCCCCAGCCGCCGGCCGCGCCCCCGAGCGCGGGCGCCCCCGGGTCCCGCCCGTGGCCGCCCCCGCCTGAGGCGGCCCAGCCCCCGGGCGCCCCCGGGCCCATCCCCGTCCCCGCGCCGGAGGCGCACCCCCCGGGGTACGTCGGCGAGGGGCCTCCCACCTACGAGGCCGAGCCGACGGCCCTCCCCTCCGCCACGCCCGAGAACCTCCCGCACCTGGTCGCCGACACCGTGCTCGACGGGGCCCGGTACGGCACCTGCACGCTCCGGGCCGTGTCCGCGCGCGGCGACTCGGCGCGGTACCGGGGGGAGGTGCGGCGGGAAGCGCTGCTCACCGCCCGGTTCGGGAGCGGGAGCGCCGCGCTGGTGCTGGTCGCCGTGGGGAGCGGGGCGCGGGGCACCGCCGGGGCGCATCTCGCCGCCGCCGACGCCTGCCGCTGGATCGGCGGCGCGATCGGCCGCAGCCACGCCCGGCTCTCGGAGGACATCAGGACCGGGCGGCGCGGAGACCTCAGGTCCGGCCTCCAGCGCCTCACCGAGCGCGGCCTCGGCAAGCTCCGGGCCACCGCCGCCGAGCGCGGGGTCGACCCCGCCGAGTACACCGCCGGGCTGCGCTGTCTGCTGCTCTCCGCCGACCCGGACTGCCGCACCCGGATCTTCTTCGGCGTCGGCCCCGGCGCCCTCCTCCGCCTCCGCGGCGGCGTCTGGCAGGACATCGAACCCACCGCGCCCGCCCCGGAACCCCGGACCCCGGAGCCGTTCCGCTTCCGGGCCTCGGCCGCCCGCCCCGGTGACACCCTGCTGCTCTGCGGCCCCGGCCTCGCCGACCCCCTGCGCTCCGAGCCGCGGCTCGCTGCCGAGCTGGCCCGGCGCTGGGCGGGCCCCGGCGAACCGCCCGGACTCGCCGCCTTCCTGGCGGACACCCAGCTCCGGGTGAAGGGGTACGCCGACGACCGCACCGCCGCCGCCGTCTGGGAGAGCTGACCGCCCGGGGCCCGGCCGGCCCCACCCCACTCGGCCGCGACCGGGAGGCGGGGCGGCGCCACCCGTGGGTTGATGGACCCGAGGGCCGTCACGCCGCAGAGAGGGTGCCCATCCCATGGCCAGACAGAACGTCGCGGAACAGTTCGTGGACATCCTCGTCCGGGCCGGCGTCCAGCGTCTGTACGGAGTCGTCGGCGACAGCCTCAACCCGGTGGTCGACGCCATCCGGCGCAACTCCGCCATCGACTGGATCCAGGTCCGGCACGAGGAGACCGCCGCCTTCGCCGCCGGGGCCGAGGCCCAGATCACCGGGAAGCTCGCCGCCTGCGCGGGCTCCTGCGGACCGGGCAACCTCCACCTCATCAACGGCCTCTACGACGCCCAGCGCTCCATGGCCCCGGTGCTCGCCCTCGCCTCCCAGATCCCCTCCAGCGAGATCGGCCTCGGCTACTTCCAGGAGACCCACCCCGATCAGCTCTTCCGCGAGTGCTCCCACTACAGCGAGCTGATCTCCAACCCCCAGCAGATGCCCCGCCTCCTCCAGAGCGCCATCCAGCACGCCATCGGCCGCAGCGGGGTCAGCGTGGTCTCCCTCCCGGGCGACATCGCCTCCCGCTCCGCCCCGGAGAAGTCCATCGAACACGCCCTGGTCACCACCCGCCCCACGGTGCGCCCCGGCGACGCCGAGATCGACAAGCTCGTGCGGATGATCGACGAAGCGGACCGGATCACCCTCTTCTGCGGCAGCGGCACGGCGGGCGCGCACGCCGAGGTGATGGAATTCGCCGAGCGGGTGAAATCCCCGGTGGGCCACGCGCTGCGCGGCAAGGAGTGGATTCAGTACGACAATCCGTACGACGTCGGCATGAGCGGTCTGCTCGGATACGGCGCGGCGTACGAGGCCACGCACGAGTGCGATCTGCTGATCCTGCTGGGCACGGACTTTCCGTACAACGCCTTTCTCCCCGACGACGTGAAGATTGTCCAGGTCGACATCAGACCCGAGAATCTCGGCCGCCGCTCCAAACTGGACCTCGCGGTCTGGGGGGATGTGCGCGAGACCCTGCGCTGTGTCACTCCCCGGGTGCGGGCCAAGACGAACCGCACATTCCTCGACCGGATGCTGAGGAAACACGCCGACGCGCTGGAGGGGGTGATCAAGGCATACACCCGCAAGGTGGAGAAGCATGTGCCGATCCACCCCGAGTACGTGGCCGCCGTGCTGGACGAGCTGGCCGACGACAATGCCGTGTTCACCGTCGACACGGGAATGTGCAATGTCTGGGCGGCGCGCTATCTCTCGCCGAACGGCCGGCGCCGGATCATCGGATCGTTCAGCCACGGCTCGATGGCGAACGCGCTGCCGCAGGCGATCGGGGCCCAGTTCACCGACCGGGGCCGGCAGGTCGTGTCGATGTCCGGGGACGGCGGATTCACCATGATGATGGGAGACTTCCTCACCCTTGTCCAGTACGACCTTCCGGTGAAGGTGGTGCTGTTCAACAACTCCTCCCTCTCGATGGTGGAGCTGGAGATGCTGGTGGCCGGGCTCCCCTCGTACGGCACGACCAATGTGAACCCGGACTTCGCGGCACTCGCCCGGGCGGCCGGGGCCCATGGCGTACGGGTGGAGAAGCCCAGGCAGCTCGCGGGCGCGCTCCGGGACGCCTTCCGGCACAAGGGCCCGGCGCTGGTGGACGTGGTGACCGATCCGAACGCGCTCTCCATCCCGCCGAAGATCAGTGCCGAGATGGTCTCCGGCTTCGCGCTCTCCGCCAGCAAGATCGTGCTGAACGGCGGGGTGGGACGGATGGTGCAGATGGCCCGGTCCAATCTCCGCAATGTGCCCAGGCCCTGACCCGGACCGCCCCGGTCCCGGCGACACCCGTCTCCCGCATCGGGCGTAGCCGGTGTCCGCAGTCGGTACGAATCGCCCCCGGCTCCTGGCACCGGTTGGCCGTGGGGGAGGCGTGGGCCGAGGCCACCGGGGGCAGTGCTCTCCGTGAAAGTGTTCGACACACAGCGTCAGTCGTGTGGAGCTCCGATGTGCGGGTGGGGATGATGACTGGGCGTCAGGCAGGGGCCGGCGGCAAAGGACAGGGGAGCCACCGAAACGGAGCGGGGGCCCGCGCACCGCTGCTCCGCAGACTGGGGTGCGCCGATCTCAAGTCCGTCCCCGAGGTCCGGCGCCTGCTCCGGGAGCTGCTGCGGCAGTGGGACGGCGCCGATACGGCGGATGTGGCCCAGCTGCTGGCGAGCGAGCTGGTCACCAACGCGCTCATCCACACCGGGCACGGGGCGGTGGTCACCGCGACGGTGGCCTCCTCGACCCTGCGGGTGGAGGTACGCGACTTCATGGCCGGGCTGCCGGTGCCGGACCCGCCCGACAGGCGGCGCGACGCCCTCGATGTCCACGGCCGAGGTCTGGTGCTGGTGGAGAGCCTCGCCGACTCCTGGGGCGTACGGACGCAGAACGTCGGCAAGGTCGTCTGGTTCGAGCTGCACCGGAGGCCGGTCCGATAGATCTCGGACCGGCCTCGGGTGTCGCTGTGGGTCGGCTGCCTCCGGGCCACGCGCCCGGGCCGGCTCAGCCGAACTGCTGCTCCAGGTCCTTCAGTTTGCGCTCCAGGGAGTCCAGGCGCGGAAGGGTCTGGGTGTCGTCCTCGGCGGTGAGGTCGACGGTGATCGGCTCAGCGGCGGGGGCCGAGGCGCCGGACCGGAGAGAGCGCCGCGAAGGGGGAGGAGGCAGCTGTCCGGTTTCTATGGCAGGCTCCGCGACAGGTTTCGAGCCCTCCGTCAGGGCCTGGGCGGAACTCCCCGACTGGCTGGGGCTCGCGCCGCCCTGGCCGGAGGCGAGAACCGGCAGCTCCGGGTCGCGCAGGACACGGCCCCGGCCCCAGGCGCGGTGCTGGCGGTTGAGCGCCTTTATCTGCGCCCGCTCCAGCTTGGCCTGGTCCCGGGCGCGGAGCTGGCTCTCCTTCTTGGCCTGGCGGTCCTCGCGGACCTCCTCGACCGCCTCGTCCAGCGTGCGGACGTTCTCCAGCAGCATCAGCGACCAGGCGTTGAAGGTCTCGCGGGGAGCGCGCAGCCAGCGCACCACCCGGATCTGCGGCAGCGGGCGGGGCACCAGGCCCTGCTCGCGCAGGGCGGCCCTGCGGGTCTGCTTGAGCGCCCGGTCGAAGAGGACCGCGGCCGAGAGCGACATACCGGCGAAGAAGTGCGGGGCACCCGCGTGGTCCAGACCCCGGGGCGCGTGCACCCAGTTGAACCAGGCGGCGGCACCGGCGAAGGTCCACACCAGCAGCCGGGAGCCGAGCGCCGCGTCACCGTGGCTGGCCTCGCGCACGGCGAGCACCGAGCAGAACATCGCGGCGCCGTCGAGACCGAAGGGGACCAGATACTCCCAGCCGCCGGAGAGATTCAGATTCTGCCGGCCGAAGCCGACCAGGCCGTGGAAGGAGAGCGCGGCGGCGACGGCCGCACAGCAGAAGAGGAGTACATAGGACGCCGTACCGTATATGGCTTCCTTGCGCCTGCGGCGGTCCTCGCTGCGCTCCCAGGTGTCCTCGGGCTGCGTCTTGGCGGCGGCTTTCTTGCCGCGTGCGAGTACGGCGACCGCGACCAGGACTCCCACGACCATGACGCCGCCGGGGAGCAGCCAGGTTAGCGATATGTCTCTCATGTTGGTGTCCCTTGCATCTGCATCGCGGTAGGGCGTTTCGGCCGCCATATTGACCGAAGTCCCGGCGATCCCAGGGGGTTTTGTGGCAAGAGAACGCCAATGGGGCCATACGGCATACGGATAGATGGGTTTTACTCGAACTGCCGTACGGGCAGAGTGAGTTGCGTACGATTTATATCACCCGGAAGGGTGGCATGACATCCGGAGTGTGACACCTGCCCGGAGGCGGGGGTCAGGCATTCGGCAGCAGTCGTGTCACACGGGTGGTGTCGCAGGTACGGGGGCAGGTGACACAGGAGTCGTCGGGCCGCAGTGTATAGAACAGGCAGCAGCTCACGCGGTCCCGGGTGGGCATCAGCTCGCCCTGAGGCCCGGTCAGATGCCGGAAGCCCGGGGTCCCGACGTACGGGCGGGTGGTCCGGGGCAGCAGTCGCTCCAGCTCCGCGATGGCCCGCTCCTCCTCACCGAGGAGGTTCCCGATGTGCCAGAGCCCTTCGACGAGATCGTCGGTCACCATGCCCCACAGGGCCCTGCGGCCGCGCCGCATCCGGGTCGCGAAGCCCTCCAGGACCGGTCCGATGTGCGCGGCGACCGAGACGCGCACCTCGTCGCGCAGGGCCTGCTCGTCCGCGACGGGCCGGGCGCCGGGGAGGTGCGCCGCCGGGTCGTCCGGCAGACAGGCGAACTCCGTGACCCGGACGACGGCGAGGCCGTGCGCCCGCCGGAAGGAGAACTGGCCCGGGGCCAGCCGGGGGACCCGCCGGTCCAGGAACCACGGGACGGTGATCAGCAGCGCGGCCGGCCAGGCGTAGCGGTGCAGACCGAAGCCGGCGACCACATCGGGGCGGCCGGGGCGGCCGTGGTCCCGCAGCACCTGTGCCTCGTCCCAGGCGAGAAAGGAGTCGAGCGCGGGTCCCCCGGACGCCAGTTCCGCCCCGCTCACCCAGCCGTCGTCCTCGGGCGCCCGTTCGCCGGGGGCCGGCTCGCGCACGGACAGCCTCGGGAAGGCCCGGGTCAGACGGGCGTACGCGTCCGCGACGGGGGACGCGGGGAGCGGGAGCAGAGCGGGACGAGGGGTCATGAGGGCCCACCGAATCGCGATCGTTAGCAGGTAAGCCTTACCTTACCCCGTCGGGTCGGTGTTTGAACTGCGGTTCAGTCCGCCTATCGTGCACCCTGGGCCCGGGGCAGGCCGGCGGGGCCCGGCATCCGGCCGGAGGAGGAACCGAGATGGAGCAGGCGCGAGCGCGTGAGGCGGCGGCTTCCCCTCGTCCGCGTACGGCCGCCGCCCCCGCCACCGCCTCCTCCGCCCGTCCCCGGCCGCCGGAGCAGGCGAGGGGCGAGCACACCCACAGCGAGCCGCCCTGCCCGCTCTCCCACACGGTGCGGCGGCACTCGGTGCGCGGCCAGATCCTCCACGCCCTGCGGAACGCCCTCGCGGACGGGGAACTGGCGCCGGGGGAGGTGTACTCGGCCCCGCTGCTCGGGGAGCGCTTCGGGGTCTCCGCGACCCCGGTCCGCGAGGCCATGCAGCAACTGGCGGCCGAGGGGGCGGTGGAGGTCGTGCCCAACCGGGGGTTCCGGGTCGCGGTGCGGAGCCACCGGGAGCTGGCCGAACTCGCGGAGCTGCGGGCGCTGATCGAGGTGCCGGTGATCCTGCGGCTGGCGCGCACGGTGCCGGCCGGGCGCTGGGGGGAGCTGCGGCCGCTGGCGGAGGCGGGGATGGCCGCGGCGAAGGAGGGGGATCGGGCGGGGTACGCGGAGGCGGACCGGGCGTTTCACCGCGCGGTGCTGGCGCTGTCGGGGAATGAGCAGTTGGTGGCGGTGGCGGCGGATCTGCATCGGCGGTCGCAGTGGCCGCTGATGGCGGCGCCGGGGCCGCACCGCGCCGAACTGATCGCCGACGCGGCCGAACACACGGCCCTCCTGGAGGCCCTCCCCCTGGCGGACCCCCACACCCTTCACCCCCTCCTGAACACCCACTTCGCCCTCTCCTCCCCCTGACCTCCCCGTGGTGGGATGCGCGTGACAATCCCGCCCCGCCGGGACACACACCCGCCCCTGCCGGGCCCACGTCCACCTGCCTCTGCCGGGCCCACGTTCACCCGCCCCTGCCGTGGGCACGTCCACCCGCCCCTGTCGGGGGCACATGCATCCAGCCCTTCCGGGCGTGCCGAGGCACGAAATCCAGCCCCTCCGGCGATTGAGGAGCGGGGGTTCGGGGGCTGGCCCCCGACGGTGGCCCGCGGGATGCGGGTGTCCTGTGGTGCGGGGTCCGTCCTCAATCTCCCCCAGAGCTGCCTCTGGGAGGTGCCCCCGGACGGGCTGGGTTTGTGCGGGCTACCTGTGGTGCGGGGTCCGTCCTCAAACTCCCCCAGAGCTGCCTCTGGGAGGTGCCCCCGGACGGGCTGGATTTGTGCGGGATTCCTGTGGCGCGGGGAGCGGGGGGCTGGAATCGCCGAGCCTCGCCGGGGGTTGAGGCGCGGGGGGTCAGGCGGCCGGTTCCGGTTGGGTGGGGAAGGAGAGTTGGGCCGCCAGCCAGACAGGGACCCCGCCCAGCAGGCGGAACAACCTCCCCGCCTCCGCCCGAAGCCTCCCCGCCTCCGGCTCCGGCTCACACTCCGCCAGCGCCGCCAGCGTCGGCGCCGTCCCGATCAGATACCCCAGCTCCACCCGAATCCGCAGCGCCTCCGAGAACCCCTTCCGCGCCTCCGCCAACTCCCCCTCCTGGAGCGCCAGCCCCGCCAGGTGCTGCCAGGTGAAGGAGAGCAGCAGGCTGTCCCCCTGCCCCGCCGCGCCCTCGTGCGCCCGGCGGTACGCCACCCGGGCCGCCTGCGGCGAGGCCGCGATGTGTTCCGCGACCAGCCCCCGCCGGAAGTCCAGCAGCGGCCGGCGCGGCGACCCGGGCGCGAGCAGCGCCGCCGCCCGGCCGAGCGCCGACCTGGCCTCGTCGGCCCGGTCCCGCACCCCCAGCCGGGTCGCCGCGTACGCCAGCCTCCCGCGCTCGGAGGCCGCCCCGCCCCGCTCCTCGTCGTCCCGCGCGACGGCCTCCGCCGTGCGCAGCGCGTCCTCCGCCTCCGCCCACCCGTCCCCCGTGAACAGACAGCGTTCGACCAGGAGCCCGGCCCGCTCCAGCGCCGCGGCGGGAACCGCCGCGTGTGGATGGAGCAAGGCCGCCGCGTCGGTCCAACAGCCGCGCGAACGCAGCCGCCATACCGCGGTCTGGAGGGGGTCGTCACCTGCGGTGGTTCCGGAACCAGACATGGCGGTATGCGCCACTATGCCCTCCCCGAGCACGCCATTGAGCTGTTGAGTAGATCGCATCTCAGCATGGATCAGTGCGCCCGGCCAAGGGGTTGGGTGAAATATTTCACAATCTCTCATCGGCCGACGGGGTCGCGCTCGGCCCCGTCCCCGGGGCCGATCAGCGCCAGGTGCCCGCCCTCGTGGAGCGGCGTGGGCACCCGCAGCGTCGTCACCGTCCGCGCCCGGGCGGCGTCCACCAGGTGGATCTCCCCGTGGCCGCCCCGGGTGACGGCCACCAGGTCCCCGCCGGGCGAGGCCGCGACCGCCCGGCGCTGCACCCCGTCCCAGGGTGTGCCGCCCGCGCGCGGCGCCCCCTCCATCGCGGGCAGCGGCAGCCGCCCGGTGACGCGCGGCTCCTCGCCGGGGCCGGCCGAGACGAGGATCAACTCGTCGCCGTCCGGGTGCACCCGGGCGAAGGCGACCCCGCGCGCGGTGACCGCCAGCCGGAACACCAGTCCCGGGCCGAGCGGCAGCCGTCCGGTGGGGTCTTCGGCGCCGCACGGGTCCAGCCGGTGCCACCAGGCGTCGTTGGTCCACTCCGGCCACCGCCCCGGCTCGGCCGGGCCGCCCCGCACACAGGACCAGAGCATCCGCCGCACCGGGTCGAGCCGGAGGTAGTACCCGCGCCCGGGCCCGCCCCACGGCAGCGGCTCCTCCGCCACCAGCGCCGGCCCGGAGCGGCGCGCGCGGTGCACCCCGGAGCCGGCCGCCGCGAAGACCCGGCCGGTGCGCGGATCGCAGGCGTCGCCGTGGCCGTCGTGGTCCGGCAGCGGCAGTTCGTGGACGGGGGTCGCGGGCGGACACGAGGGCGCGGCGGCCAGCAGACCGGCGTGACGGTACGCGGTGAGCGACCCGGGCTCGCGGTGCCGCAGCACCACCAGCGCGTCCCCCTTGGTCCCCTCCGCCCCCAGGATGGTCACCCCGGGCTCGCCCCGGCGGGTCCGCACCCGTACCGCCCGGGGCCGGCCCGGTGCCGCGAGGTCCACCACGGTCAGCAGATCGCTCCAGGCCTCGCTGTTCAGCCCGAGCCCGGTGGTGACCGCGAGCAGCCGCCCGGACGGATCGGCGGCCAGGTGCTCGGCCGGTGCCGCCACCGGCACGGCCGCCCGTACCAGCGGCGCGCCGCGCTCGGGCCCGTGGGCGTCGAGGACGACCAGCTCGCCCGCGAGGTCGTCCACCAGGGCGGTGAGCCCGCCGGGCAGCGCCAGGAATCCGGCGTGCTCGGCGAGATGGCGGCCCTCGACCCGGCCGGTCTCCCGTCCGTCCGGAAGGCTCAACACCCTGATGTTTCCGGCCACTTGGTCGGCGACGAGGAGTCGGGGCCCGGTGGTCGTCGGTGCGGGTTCGGCCGGCATGGCAGCTCCTCCGGAGGGGCGCGGGGGACGGAAACGTTATTGGTAATGATTATCATGTGGCCTCGTTGTCCGTTCGCCGGGAGTGAGAGAAGCGATGTCACGCAGAGCACTGATGACCGTCCGCCGCTGGGCCGCCGCCGCGGTGATGGGAACCCTGTTGGCCGGATGCGGCACCTCCGGAACGACCGGAGCGACCGGAGGGGGTAAGGGGGAAAAGGGCGAAAAAACGGATATACGGGTGGAACCCATTACCGCGGCCCGCACCATCACCGACACCAGGGGCACCACCGTCACCACCCCGCGACCGCCCCGCCGCATCGTCTGCCTGGTCGCCCTCTGCGACGACATGCTGGCCGAACTGGGCATCACCCCGGCCGCCACCAACTCGGCGCTCCTCGCCCACCCGAAATTCCTCGGCAAGGAGAAAGCCGGCCAGATCCCCGAGGTCCCCGGGGGATTCCTCAGCCCGGAGGCCGAGGCGATCCTCTCCCACCGGCCCGATCTCGTCATCGGACTGAAGGACACCCACGGACGGCTCGCCCCCGCGCTGGAGGGCGCCACGGTCTTCTGGCCCGTACAGCCCGGCGACTGGCGGGAGAGCGTGGAGTATCTGCGCGACCTCGCCGCGCTGACCGGCCGGACCGCCCGGGGCGAGGCTGCCGAGCGGACCTTCCGGCAGAAGCTCGCCCGGGCCGAGACCGGCGCGTCCGACGCCACCAGTCTGATCATCTTCGGCAGCGACGAGAACTTCGGCGTCGCCACCCCGGGCAACGACGTGGCCGCCGGACTCTTCCCCGAGATCTCCCACTACCCCTGGAGGAGCCGGGGCGTCGAGGGCTCCTACAGCATGGAGGAGATCCTCGCCCGGGACGTCGATGTCCTCTTCGTGGAGACCCTCTCCTTCGGCGGCCCGGCGGACGGCAAGCTGTCGCGGAAGCTCGCACGGAACCCGCTCTGGTCCAAGATCCCCGCGGTCCGCGACGGCAGGGTGCACGAGGTCGACGCCGAGGTCTGGGCGAAGGGGCGCGGCACGCGCTCGCTCGGGATCGTGCTCGACGAGGCGACGGCCAGGCTGAAGTGAGCCGCTCCCTCGCGGTGTTCTGCCTGCTCCTGGCGGCGGCCTTCGCCGGGCTCGCCCTGGGCACACCCCGGGTGCCGCTCACCGGGCTGGCCGGCGAGATCGTCGTCACCGAACTGCGGCTCCCGCGCCTGGTGCTGGCGCTCATCGCGGGCGCCGCCCTGGGCGCGGCCGGGCTCGTCCTCCAGGAGGCGCTGCGCAATCCGCTCGCCGTCCCCGAGATGCTCGGAGTCTCCTCCGGCGCGGCGCTCGGCGTCGCCGCGCCGCTGGTCCTCGCCGTCCCCGTGCCACTCGCCGCGCAGCCGTTCCTCGCGATCGCGGGCGCGGCGGCCGGCGGTGTGCTCACCCTGCTCGCGGCCGGGTTCGGACGCAGCCCCTCCGCCGTGCTGCTCACCGGGGCCGCCGTCGCGGCGGCCCTCCAGTCCGCGCTGCTGGTGCTGATGGTCCTCGCCGATCAGCTCGATCTCCAGCTGATCTACCGCTATCTGCTGGGCAGTCTCTCCGCCAGGACCTGGCCCGATGTGACCGGGCTCTGGCCCTGGCTCGCCGTCGCCGGACCCGCGCTGGTGCTCTGCGCTCCGGTCCTGTCCGTGCTGCGGCTCGGCGACGACGACGCGCGGGCGCTGGGGGTACGGGTGCGCCATGCCCGGCTCGCCGCGCTCGCCGTCTCCGTCGTCCTCATCGCCCCGGTCGTCGCCGTCTGCGGACCGGTCGCCTGGGTCGGCTTCCTCGCCCCCCAACTGGCCCGCCGGCTGCGGCCGGGCGCGGAAGCGGTACGGCTGCTGCCCTGGTCGGCGGCGTGGGGAGCGCTGGTCGTGGCCCTCGCCGACCTGCCCGCGCGGCTGGCGCTCGCCCCCGTGGAGACCCCGGTGGGCGCCTGGACCGCGCTGCTGGGGGTCCCCGCCGGGGTGGTCCTGCTCAAGTCGGCCCGGGGGAGGGAGCGGTGATGCCGCGCCCGTCCCGGGCCGTCGCCGCGCCGGGGGACGGGCGCGGGGCACGGCGGCTCCCCGCACCCGCCCTGCTCGTCGCCCTCGCCGCCGTCGTCGTCCTCGTCGGCTGTGCCGGACTCGTGGCCGGGCGGGCGCTCGGCGCCGCCCAGGTGTGGGAGGTGCTGACGGGCGGCGGCGACCCGCTCGCCCGCCATGTCGTCCTCCGGCTGAGGCTCCCCAGAACCCTGGTGGCCCTGGTCGCGGGCGCGAGCCTCGGCCTGGCCGGGACCGTCCTCCAGTCCGCGCTGCGCAATCCGCTCGCCGGGCCCGAGGTCACCGGGGTCACCCCCGGCGCGGTGCTCGGCGCGGTCGCCGCCACCGGGCTCGGCATCGCGGGCTGGCACTCCCCGGCCGCCGTGGTGGCCGCCGCCTGCGCCGGCGGGTTCGCGGGGGCGGGCCTGCTCTGGCTGCTCGCGGGCCGGGAGAGCGCCGACCCCGTCCGTACCGCCGTCCACGGGGTACTGGCCTCGGCGGTGCTCTCCGGGCTCACCGCGATGGTGCTGCTGGTCGCCCCCGGCGAACTCGGCAGCGTGGTGCAGTGGCTGGTCGGCTCCACCGAGGGCCGGGTGTGGGCGCACTGGGAGCTGCTGTGGCCCTGGGCCGCCTGCTGGTCCCTGCTGTCGCTGGCGCTCGCCGCGCCGCTGACCCTGCTGCGCTGCGGCGACGACCAGGCGGCGGCGGCCGGACTGCGCACCGGACGGGCCCGGGCCGGCGCCCTGGTGTGCGCGGTCGCGCTGACGGCCGGGGCGGTCGCGAGCGTGGGGGCGCTGGGCTTCGTCGGTCTGCTCGTGCCCCATCTCGCGTTCGCCCTCCTCGGCGCGGAGCTGCGCGTCGCGCTGCCGGGCGCGGCGCTGCTCGGGGCCGCCGTGGTCGGCGGCGCCGACGCCGTGTCGCAGGCGGCCTCCCGGCTGCTCGCCGAGGCGCTGGAGACCGACCGGCTGAGCGTGCCGACCGGCGCGCTGACGACCTGTGTGGGCGCGGTGCTGCTCCTGGTGGTGGCCCGCCGCTCCGTGAAGGAGGAGACATGATCCAGGTGGAGGGGGTGAGCTTCGGCTACCCCGGCCGTACGGTGCTCGACGGGGTCGGGCTGAGCGTGGCGCCGGGGGAGCTGGTCGCTCTCGTCGGCCTCAACGGCTGCGGCAAGAGCACCCTGCTCCGGCTCTGTTCCGGGCTGCTGCGTCCGCGCGCCGGCCGGATTCTGCTCGACGGGGACGACCTCGCGGGCCTCAGCCGCCGGGCGGCGGCCCGCCGGGTGGCGCTGCTGCACCAGTCCGCGCCCGCCGTGCCGGGGATGACGGTGCGCCAGCTGGTGCGCCAGGGGCGGTACGCGGTCCGGGGGCCGCTCGGGATGCTCCGGGACGCCGACGACGGGGTGACCCTGCGGGCCATGGCGGATGTCGGGGTGGCCGGCTGGGCGGACCGGCCGGTGGACGCGCTCTCGGGCGGTGAGCGCCAGCGGGTGCGCCTCGCCCTGGCCCTCGCCCAGGACACCCGCGTCCTGCTCCTGGACGAGCCCACCACCTATCTGGATCTGCGGCACCAGCTGGAGGTGATGCGCACGGTGGTACGGCTGCGCGCCGAGCGCGGGCTGACCGTGGTGATGGTCCTTCACGACCTCGGCCACGCGGCCCGGTTCGCGGACCGGATCGTGGCGCTGCGCAGGGGGGTGGTGGCGGCGGACGGGCCGCCGGGGGAGGTGGTGACGCCGGGGCTGCTGGCGGATGTGCTGGGTGTGGTGGGGCGGGTGGGGCGTGATCCCGAGGGCGGCTGGCCGGTCTGTTACCCGGATCACCCGATGGACGGTCCGGCAGCTCTTGCGGAATGAAAATCATATTCATTAGTGTCTGTGGTGCGGCGCCGGTCACGGCCGGCGGCGCGGGCCCGGGCATGGACATGCGCGGGCGCAACCGACGAATGGAGGCTCAACCCATGGAGCAGCACAAGGTGTTCACCCCGATCGCCGAGCAGGGGCAGCTCGCCCATCTCTCCGCGACCCACTCCAACGCCCTCGTGGAGAACCCGTTCGACGGGGACGACGCGGCGGTGGACGCGGGCGCCGACAGCGACAAGTAGCCGTACGGGCGGACCGCCTCCCCGCCGGTCCGCACCAGGGCCCGCCCGGACAGCTCTCCCGCTTCCGGGCGGGTCCGCCCTCTCCGCCCTCCGCCCTTCCCGGTGAATCCGCCGATCCCTGGAGCACTCCCATGTCCCTCCCGCCCCCTCCACCCCTCCCGTCCGGTGAGCGGCTCGCCCCCGGAGTCGCCCTGCTCTCCGTCCCCGGGCGGGGGCTCGCGGTCCGCACTCCCGAGGGGGAGTTCCTCCGGGTCGACACGGGGGGCGTGAGCGAGGCCGCGCTCCTCGCGGCGCTGGACGGGGCGCCCGCCGGGCGGGACCCGGGGGCCGCCCGGCTCACGGCCGCCTTCGCGGCGGCCGGATACCTCGCCGGGGACGGCGCCCCGGACCGGGGCGGTCTGAGCGGGCACCGGGTCCACCTCGTGGGCGATCCGGTGCTCACCGAGCCGCTCGCCCGCCAAGTCCGTTCCGAGGGCGGAGAGATACGGCACCTCGGGCCGGACTCCCCGCTGCCGGGGCCGCCGGGGCCGCCGCCCGGCGACGGACGCACCGCCGTGGTGTGGTGTCTGGACGGGCCCGTGCCACCCGGGCTCTGGGACGAGGCCGACCTGCTGCCGTCCCGGGGCATCGCCTGGCTGCGCTGCCACCGCGAGGGCGCCCTGGTCCATGTGGAGCCCCTCGCGGCGGCCCCCGGCGATGTGACCTCCGCGCATCTGCGCCTCCGCCGGCTGGCCGCGACCCCCGCCCACCGCGAACTCGCCGCCTACTGGGCGGGCCCGCGCGCCGAGTCCCCCGCCCCGGCCCACACCCCCGCGTCGGCGGCCCTGACGGCGGGACTCCTCACCGCCGATCTCCTCGCCTGGGCGGCCTCCCCGCACACCCCCCACCGCCACCTCCGCCTCCTCACCCTCCCCCGCCTCGCCCTGACCACCCACCCCGTCCTCCCTGTCCCACCGACCGATCCGGCACTCGGGAACCTCCCCGCACCGGTCGTTTCAGCCGGTCCGGCGTGTGTGGACCGGCCCGTACCCGGGGCGCCCGGGGTTTCGCCGGCGCCCGCACCGGTCGTTTCAGCCGGTCCGGCGTGTGTGGACCGGCCCGTACCCGGGGCGCCCGGGGTTTCGCCGGCGCCCGCACCGGCACACCCATGACCCCCCACCCCCACCCCCACCTCACCCTCCCCGAAACCCGCGCCCGAGCCATCCCCGCCGTCCTCCTCCGCACCCCCTACGACCTCCGCCACCACCTCCCCGAAGCCCGCGCCTGGACCACCCGCGGATTCGCCGCCGTACTCCAGGACGTCCGCGGCCGGCACACGGCCGCGGACACCGGCACCTGGCACCCCTACCGCTCCGAGGCCGCCGACACCGCCGCCACCCTCCGCTGGATGCGCGAACAGCCCTGGTCCGACGGGCGGATCGTCACCGTCGGGGCCTCCTACGCCGCGTACTGCGCCCTCACCGCCGCCCTCGGCGACCACAGCGGCCCGGCGGCGGACGACCCCGCCGGACGCCCCGACGCCGTGATCGCCGCCGTACCCGCGCTCGGCCCCGCCGAGACCGCCCGCGAACCCTCCGGGGCGGAGCGGCTGCTCGGCCGCGCCGGCTGGTGGGCCGCGCACGGCGACCGGGCCGACTCCGACCCCGCCGCCCTCGACCGGGCCCTCGCCTCCGACCCCCGGCTGCTCGAACACCTCCCGGTCACCACGCTCCCCGAGCGCCTCGGGCGGCCCCTGCCCTCCTGGCCCGCCCTCTGGCACACCGGCCCCCGCGACCTGCTGGTCTCCCGCGCCCCGGCCGCCCGGCCGCCCCTCCTCGCCGTCGGCGGCACCCGCGACCCCTTCGCCGCCGACACCCTCCGCCTCTGGCGTGCCTGGGGCGGTCCCGCGCGGCTGCTGCTCGGCCCCTGGGGCCACGCCCTCACCGCGAACCCGGCCCCCGAGGCCCGCGCCGCCCACCGGATCAACCTGGGCGGGCTGTACGTCCGCTGGGCCAGGGCCGCCCTCGACGGCACCCTCGCGGCGGGCCGGCGCGGCGCCGTCGCCCTCGGCGACAGCCCGCACTGGTACGCGCCCGACCCCGCCCCGCCCACCGTGTCCCGCCCCTTCGGCCATCCCGAGGGGCTCCGCCTCCTCCACGGCGGGGACTTCCTCGCCGACCCCGGCCACCCCGTCCGCTCCGACCGCCTGGACATCCCCGCCCACCGCGCCCCCGACCGCGCCCTCCTCCTCACCCCGCCGCTGCCCCGCCCCCTCGACCTCTTCGGCCCCGCCGAGGCCCGGCTCCGCGCCACCGCCGACACCCCGGCCGCCGACTGGTTCGTCCGGCTCACCGCCCTCGACCCCCGGGGCCGCGCCCAGCCCCTCGCCCTCGGCACCGCCCGCCGCGCCGACCCGGCCGGCCGGAGCGCGGAGTTCACCGTCCCCCTCGGGCACCTCGCCCGCCGGCTCGCCCCCGGGACCCGCCTCCGGCTGGAGATCGCCGGACACCACTTCCCGGCCCACGCCCGCAACCCGCACACCGGGGAGGACCCGGTGACCGCGACCCGGCTGCTGCCCTCGTACCGGTCCGTGCGCATGGACGGCAGCGCCCTGCTCCTCGCCACCGGACCCGGCCGGCGCGTCAACCCCGTACAGGAGAACTGCACATGACCCCGCTGCCCGCCCTGAGCCCCGACGACCTCGTGGACCCCGTCTGCGGAGTGATCCGCGCGGTCGGCCCCGTACCCCATCCGCCCGGCGCCCCGCCCCGCTACACCGCCATGACCGCCGAGGTCTCCGACGCCCGCCGCTTCGGCGCCTGGCCCGCCGACCGGGTCTCCCTCGGCACCACCTTCGGCGACCCGGCGGGCGCGAGGACCGCCGCCGTCGCCGAGGCCGTCGAGCGCTACTGCGGCAACCGGCTGCCCCCGGCCGGACACCCGGACGCCCCCCGCCGCGCCACCGCCGCCGAACTCCTCGCCGAGGGGCGCCGGCTGTACGGACCCGGGGAGCTGCCCGCGTACGCCGACTGGCAGCTCGCCCGCCCCCGCTTCCCCTACCGCCCCCTCACCCCGGACACCCCCGCGCTCTGGGCCCGGGCCCGGGAGGACGGAGAGGAGTGCTGGGCCCCCGTCGCCCTCACCCACCTCAACTGGCGCCAGGGAGCGCTGCGCGAACTGCCCCGTACCCACCACCTCAACTACGCGGGCATCGCCACCGGCCAGGGCCTCGGCGACGCCGTCGAGCGCGGGCTGCTCGAAGTCGTCGAGCGGGACGCCCTGGAGCTGTGGTGGCATCTCGACGGACCCGCCCGGGGCATCGACCCCGCCTCCGTGCCCGGCCTCGCCCGGGATCTGGAGGGGTCCGCGCTCGATGTGTGGATCGTGGAGCTGCCGTCGGAGTTCGCGCCCTGCATGGCCGCGCTGGTGCACGATCCGGCGCGCTCCCTGTACGCCGCCGGGTTCGCCTGCCGGTACGACCCGGCCGACGCCGCCCGCAAGGCCGTCCTGGAGGCCGTCCACACCTGGGTCTTCACCCAGGGCGCGATCGACGCCGACGGATGGGTGTTCCGGGCCGTCGAGGCCGGGACCCTGGCCCGGGGGCTCTATCTCGACCACCGCGCCGACCGGCGTTATCTGGACGACTGCGGCGAGGACTTCGGGGCCGTGCGCGACCTCGGGGCGCATGTGCAGGTGTGGCTGGACCCGCGCACCGCGCCGCTCGCCCGCCGCTTCACCCGGCCCGCGCTCGGGGTGGTCGGCGTCGGCGATGTGGCGGCGGGCGGGCGGGCCGCGCTCGACGCGCGCCTCGCGGCCGGCGGGCACCGGGTGATCACGCTCGACCTGACGACGGAGGACATCGCCGAGACGCCCCTGCGGGTGGCCCGCGTGCTGGTCTCCGGGCTTGTGCCGAACGCCCCCGCCGCCTTCGGGTACTTCGGCTCGCCGCGCTTCGGCCGGGCGGGGGTGGAGCGCGGGTGGCGGACCGGGGTGCCGCGGGGCCCGGGGGACTTCACGCTCGTGCCGCCGCCGCACATGTGAGAAGGGGAGGACGTCATGTCGTCGCTGATACACCGCGCACTGGCGCGGGCGCGGTCGGCGGAGGTCCCCGCGCCGGGAACGGGCGGGCACGCGGGCGGGGGGCCCCGGTGGTCCGGGGAGCCTCTGGCCCTGCCCGCCCCGCTCGACCGGGTCCTCGGGCTGTCCCTCGCGGGCGACCGGCTGCGCCCGGTCCCGTCGGCGGGCGCCCTGCACCCCGTCGAGGCCCACCTGCTCCTCGGCGCGGGGCACGGGGTCCCCCCGGGGCGGTACGGATACGACCCGCGCGGTCACCGGATGTTCCGGGCGGGCGGGCCGGGGGAGCCCGCGGGCGCCGGGGCCCTCGTGGTGCTGGGAGTGAGGCCGGAGGCGCTGGTGGGGCGGTACGGGCACCGGGGATGGGTGCTGGGCGTGCTGGACCTGGGGCACGCGGTGGCGGGGGTGCTCGCCGGTGCCGGGTGCGGTGAATCCCCGGGCGTCCGGGGTGCGGGGTGCGGTGAATCCCCGGGCGTCCGGGGCGCGGGCGGGCCCTCAGGCGCCGGGCCGGCCGGGGTGGTGGGGCCGGGGCTCCGGGTGGAGGTGGATGTGAGTGAGGGCGGAGGCGGGCGGTGGAGAGCGGTGGGGGGAGGCCGGGACCGGGGAGGCGAGGGCACGGGGGAGTTGGCTGAGGCACGGCGGGTGCTGGGGGCGCTGGGCGAGGAGGCGGACGGGGAGTGGACGGCTCCGCCACCCGCGGGGGTCCGCGCCGAGGTGATCCGGCGGCGCCGGAGCGCCGGCCCCGCCGCGCTCGGCTCCTTCGCCGCGCCCCCCGGCCGGGCCGCGCTCGCGCGGGTGCTGCGGGCCGCCGAGAGCGCGGGGCCCCGGGGGCCGCGCTGGTGCCTCGCCCTCGGCGGCGCGGAACCGGGCCTGGCCGAGTCCGCGCCCGGCGGCGGCCTCCGCGCCATCGCCACCGGGGAGGTCCTCCCGACACTCGCCGTCTGGGCCGCCCGTCAGGGCTGGATCGCCGGGGCCGGCGCCGTGCTCATCGCCCGGGGCTGCCCCTCCGGCGCCGGACCCCGGCGCGTCCTGCGGGATCACCTCCTCGCCGGCCTCGGCGCCGGCCGGGCCCAGCTCACCGCGACCGCGCTCGGCCTCGCCTCCCGGCCCATCGGCTCCTGGCAACGCGCCGACCTGGGCGCCGCCCTCGGTGAGGAGCCCGGCCGGGACTGGGTTGTTCACGGGCTCGCCCTGAGCCGCAGCCGCACCACCACGGAAGAAGAGACCTCATGATGTTCCACCCGGAGCTGCTGCGCGCGGGCCTGACCGCCCGCCGCCCCCTGCTTCAGGCCACCGCGCTCCTCGCCGCCGTCGCCGCCACCCATCTCGCCCAGGCCGTGCTGCTCGCCCTCGCCCTCGCGGGCATCGCGCGCGGCGCCACCGATCCGCTCCCCGCCCTGCTCGGCGGGGTCCTCGTGGCCGTACTGCTGCGGGCGGTCCTCTCCCGGCTCCAGCGCCGCACCGCCGTCCGGGCCGGCGCGGCGGTCCGCACCGGACTCCGCGACGACCTGCTGCGGCGGATCGGGCGCACCGGGCCGCCCCGGCAGGCCGGTGCCCGCGCCGGAGCCGTGCGGGCGACGCTCGTGGACGGGGTGGAGGGCGTCGACGCCTATGTCTCCCGCTATCTGCCGCAGTCGCTGGTGACCTGCGCCCTCCCGCCCCTGCTGCTGGCCGCCGTCGCCGCCGTCGAACCCTGGGCCGCGGCCGTCCTCGCCCCCGCCGTGGTCCTCGCGCTCCTCGCGCCCCGCTGGTGGGACCGGCTGCTGGAGCGGCGCGGCCAACAGCACTGGGGCGCCTACGAAGCCCTCTCCGCCGACTATCTGGAGTACCTCCAGGGCATGCCCGAACTCCGCGCCGCCGGAGCGGTGGGCCGGGTGAGGGCCCGGCTGGAGGAGCGCTCCGGGACGCTCCACCGCGCGACCGTCGCCAAGCTCCGGGTCTCGCTCGTGGACACCGGGATCACCGATCTCGCCGTCCAGGGCGGGACGGTGGCCGCCGTCCTCGTCGCCTGCGCCTCCGCGGCCTCCGGGGAGACCGCCGCGACCGGCACCTACCTCGTACTCCTGCTGGCGTCCGAGTGCTTCCGGCCCGTACGCGACCTCTCCCGCGAATGGCACGCCGGCTATCTGGGCATCTCGGCGGCGGACGGCATCGCCCGGCTGCGCACCGCGCCGGACGCCGTCCCCGACGAGGGCGTGCTCGCCGCCGACTGGGCGACCGCCCCCGAAGTCCGCTTCGAGGACGTTCACTTCACCCACCCGGGCGCCGGGGAACCCGCGCTCGCCGGGGTCACCTTCACCGCGCCCGCCGGACGCACCACCGCCGTCGTCGGCCCCTCCGGCGCCGGCAAGTCGACCCTCCTCGGGCTGCTGCTGCGCCACGGCGACCCGGACAGCGGGCACATCGCCGTGGGCACCGCCGCCACCACCGCGTACACCCTCGCGACGCTCCGGCGCCGGATCGCCGTCGTCTCCCAGGACACCTATCTCTTCCACGACTCCGTCGCCGCCAACCTCCGGCTCGGCCGGCCGGAGGCCACCGACGCCGAACTGCGCACGGCGGCGCGGACCGCGGGCATCCACGACGAGATACTCGGGCTGCCCGGCGGATACGGCACGGTGATCGGCGAGCGCGGCTCCACGCTCTCCGGCGGGCAGCGCCAGCGCCTCGCCCTGGCCCGCGCGCTGCTGGCCGACGCGCCCGTCCTGGTGCTGGACGAGGCGACCAGCGCGGTCGACGAACGGCGGGAGGCCGGCATCGTCCGGGAGCTGATACGGGCGGCCGAGGGGCGGACCTGTCTGGTCGTCGCCCACCGGCTGGCGTCCGTGCGGCACGCCGACCGGATCGTGGTCCTCGACGGCGGACGGGTGGAGGCGGTCGGCGGGCACGGCGAACTGCTCGCCCGCGACGGGGTGTACGCACGGCTGGTCGAGGCGGTGCGGGCCGCGTGAGCGCCACCCTTCAGACACCCACGCCCCCGTCCGGTGCGCTGCGCGCGCTGCTGCCGGTCCTCGGGGCGCACCGGGGCATGACCGTACGGACGGTCTGTGCCGCGCTCGCCGGGCAGTCGGCGCTCGTGGCGCTGGTCGCCCTCGCCGCCCACACCGTCGGCACGGCGGTCCTGGAGTCGGCGCCGCCCGGGCCCGGGGTGCTCGCCGCGCTCATCGGCCTGGTGCTGCTGCGGGCGTTCGCCACCTGGTGGGAGATGGACCTCTCGCACGATCTCGCCTACCGGGTCCTCGCCGAGCTGCGCATCCGGGTCTTCGACGGGCTGGCGCGGAGCGCGCCCGCGCGGATCGCCGGGCGGCGCAGCGGGGATCTCGCGTCGGCGGCGATGGGGGATGTGGAGGCGCTGGAGTTCTTCTACGCCCACGCCGTGGCGCAACTGCTCGCCTCGGGTGTGGTGTTCGGGAGCGGGGTGGCGGTGCTCGCGGCGGTGGAGCCATGGCTGGCGGCGGCCGTGCTGCCGGTCGCCGGTCTGCTGGCGCTCGGGCCGCTGCTGGAGGGACGGGGGCGCGCGGCGCGGGCGGCCCGCACCCGGGAGGCGGCGGCCCGGCTCTCCGCCGACGCGGTGGAGAGCGTCGACGGGCTGCGGGAACTCCTCGCCTTCGGGGCGCTGGAGGCGCGGCGTGCGCGGCTGCGGGCCGCCGGGCGGCGGCTCGGGGAGGCCCAGCGGGCCGAGCAGTCCCGGGAGGCGGACGCGGCGGCGGTCCGCGATCTGCTGGTGGTGGCGGCGGTCGTGGGGGTGGTCGTGGTCGCCGGGTGGCGGGTGCCCGGGGCCTGGGCGCCGGCCGCGATGGCGCTGGCGCTCGGGGTGCTGGCCCCGGTGGCCGACTCGGCGGCGGCGCTGGGGCAGGCGGCCGGGCTGCGGGCCGCGGCGGCGCGGGTGGGCGCGGCGGTACGGGCGCCCGCCGGGGCGCCGGAGCCGTCGGCGCCGGGTGCCGTGCCGCCGGGGCCGCTCGGGATACGGCTCCGGGGCGTCCGCTTCGACTACGGCGGGGCGCCGGTGCTCGACGGACTCGACCTGTCCGTCCCGGCGGGCCGGACGCTGGCGCTGGTCGGGGCCTCCGGGGCGGGGAAGTCGACCTGCGCGCATCTGCTGGCGCGGTTCTGGGACCCGGTGGAGGGGAGCGTGGAGCTGGTGGGGGAGGGCGGTGAGAGCGTCGATCTGCGGGAGATCCCGGAGCGGGAGCTGCGGCGGACGGTGGCCGTGGTGGGGCAGGACGCGCCGCTGTTCCACGGAACCCTGGCGGACAACCTCCGGCTCGGCGCGCCCGACGCGAGCGACGGGCGGCTGCGGGAGGTGGCGGCGGCGACCGGGGTGGACCGGATCGCGCTCGCCCTGCCCCAGGGGTACGGGACCCCGGTGGGTGAGCGGGGGGCGACGCTCTCGGGCGGCCAGCGCGCCCGGGTGGCGCTGGCCCGGGCGCTGCTGACCGAGCCCAGGGTGCTGATTCTGGACGAGACGACGGCCCGGCTGGACGGGGTGGGGGAGGCGGAGGTGGCGGCGGGGCTGCCGTCGTGCACGACGGTGGTGATCGCGCACCGGGCGCGGACGATCCGGCGGGCGGGGAGGGTGGCGGTGCTGGAGGGGGGGAGGGTGGTGGAGGAGGGGGAGTGGGAGGAGCTGTCGGCCCGGGAGGGCCCCTTCCGAAGCCTGACCTCCGCCACCTCATGACCCCGGCGCCCCCCCCGCCGCACGGGACCCCGCCCCGCCGGGGATTGAGGCGCGGGAGGGGGTGGGGTCAGCTCATGCGCCGGGCGGGCTGCTGTGTCGGGCCCGGGCGCCCGGGGGGCGGGGTCCGTCCTCAATCTCCCGCGGAGCTGCCTCTGGGAGATGCCCCCGGACGGGCTGGGGAAGGCCCGCCCCGCCGGGGGTTGAGGCGCGGGAGGGGGTGGGGTCAGCTCATGCGGAGGGCCAGGAAAAAGTCGAGCTTGTCCTCCAGTCGCGAGAGGTCACGGCCCGTCAGCTGCTCGATGCGGCCGACACGGTACCGCAGGGTGTTCACATGCAGGTGGAGCCGCTGCGCGCACCGCGTCCACGACCCGTCGCTCTCCAGAAACGCCTCCAGCGTCGGTACCAACTCCGCCCGGTGGCGGCGGTCGTACTCCCGCAGCGGGTCCAGCAGCCGGGCCGTGAAGGCCCGCCGCACATCGTCCGGGACGAACGGGAGCAGCAGCACATGCGACGCCAGCTCGTGGTGACCGGCCGCCGAGACCCGCCCCGGGCGCGCCGCCGCCACCCGCCGCGCGTGCCGCGCCTCCTCCAGCGCCCCCCGCAGCCCCTCCGCCGAGCTGACCGAGGCGCTCACCCCGATCGTCAGCCGCCCGTCCCCGGCGAGCCCGGCCGTCAGCGGCTCCCCGGCCGAGGCGAGGAGGGCGTCCGCGTGCAGCCCCTCATGGACCGCCGGGGCACCCTCCGCCGAAGGAGCGGGCGGCAGCGGCAGCAGGGCGATCGCCTCGCCCCCGGCCCGGGCCACCGCGATCCGGTCGGCCGGCTCCGGCCCCGGGGCGGCCGGGTCGACCAGGATCTCCTCCAGCAGGGCCTGCGCGGCGGCTCCCGTCTCCGCCCCGGCCCCCCCGGACTCCCACTCGACCCGGGCGACCACCACCTGCCAGTGCGGGGCCGCCTCCAGCCCCGGCAGCAGCACCGGCGCCGCCGCCCGCAGCCGCGCCGCGATCTCGGCGGGCGCCGCACTCGTCTGGACCAGCTCCAGAACCTCCTGGGCGAGCCTTCTGCGGACCGTCCGGTCGGCCTCCCGCCGCTCGCGCTCCACCGCGATCAGCTGGGTCACCCCCTGGAGCAGGTCGAGCCGCTCGGCGGGCCAGTCGCCCGCGTCGGCCTCCACCGCCAGCAGCCAGCCGGAGAGCACGCTTCCGCGCGCATCGGCCGCGCCCGGCACCGCGCCCTTCCCGGCCGCCCCGCCGACCGGGAAGAGGGAGTACGCCGTGGACTCCACCACCGCCCGGTGCGGCCCCGGCCGCCCTCCCCGGACCGCCGCCAGATGGTCACCCGCCAGCGCCGCCCGCACCGGTGCGGGCGGCGGCCCCTCCGCCCCCGCGATCAGCCGCCCCGTCGGCGAGAGCACCCAGGCCCGCAGATCCAGATCGGAGCCGAGGAGATCGAGGACGGCGTCCGGTCCCCCGCCCGCCGGACCGGAGGTCATCAGCCGCCGGTGCCGGTCCACCACCGCGGCCAGATCCCCGGCCCGCTCGCCGGAGACCTGGCGCACCACGTACTCGGTGATCGTCGCGAAGGCCACGGACTCGTTGACCGCGAACAGCGGCAGCCGGTGGCGCTCGCACGCCGCCACCAGATCCTCCGGGACCGCGCCCAGCTCCGCCTCGCCCGCCGCCACCGCGGCGACCTGCGCCGCCGCCAGAATCCGTACGAAGGGCTCGGAGTCCTCGGGCGAGTGCCGCCACGCCAGCCCCGTCAGCACCAGCTCCCCGCCCGACAGATAGCGGCTCGGGTCCCGCAGATCCGTGGTCATCACCCCGCGCACCCCGCGGTCCAGCTCGTCCCCGCCGCCGAGCAGCCGCAGCCCCAGCGCGTCGTTCTCCAGCAGTGCGCGCAGCCGCATCTCGCCCTCGCCGATCCGTCGTGTTCTCGCCAGTGGCGTGTGGCCACGGTGTCCCTGGGGGATCAGCTCCACGACCGAACCCCGCTTTTCGTTCGAATCTACAAGATGCCCGTGGTGGCCAGCCAATTCCTTCATGGTTTCGGTGACTGCTCCGGGCCCGGCGCCCGCTGTGTACTGATACAGGGACGGAGACCCGGATCACACCGGCAGCGCGGGGCCGGCCCCGGTGCGGCGACTGCCGCCGCGCGGTGACGCAGAAATGAGCCTTCATGGACTTCCTTCGCCCCGCCACCTGGGAGGAGGCGCTCGCCGCGAAGGCGGCGCACCCCACCGCCGTGCCCATCGCGGGCGGCACCGATGTGATGGTCGAGATCAACTTCGACCACCGCAGACCCGACTACCTCCTGGACCTCGGCCGGATCACCGAACTCCAGGAGTGGGAGACCGGCGAGTCCACCGTCCGGCTCGGCGCGTCCGTCCCGTACACCCGCATCCTGGAGGAGCTGCGCACCCCGCTGCCGGGGCTCGCGCTCGCCGCGCACACCGTGGCCTCCCCGCAGATCCGCAACCGGGGCGGCGTCGGCGGCAACCTGGGCACCGCCTCCCCCGCCGGGGACGCCCATCCGGCGCTGCTCGCGGCCGGCGCCGAGGTCGAGGCCGCGTCGGTGCGCGGCAGCCGCCGCATCCCCATCGACGCCTTCTACACCGGCGTCAAACGCAACGCGCTGGCCCCCGACGAACTGATCAGAGCCGTCCACATCGCCACCGCCGACGGACCCCAGCAGTTCTCCAAGGTCGGCACCCGCAACGCCATGGTGATCGCCGTCTGCGCCTTCGGCCTCGCCCTCCATCCCCGCGGCCGCACGGTCCGCACCGGCATCGGCTCCGCGGCCCCCACCCCCGTGCGGGCCGCGGCGGCGGAGGAGTTCCTCGGCGCCGCCCTGGAGGACGGCGGCTTCTGGGAGAGCCGCAAACCCCTCACCCCCTCGATCACCCGCCGGTTCGCCCGGCTCGCCGCCGACGGCTGCCGGCCCATCGACGATGTGCGCGGCACCGCCGCCTACCGCCGCCACGCGGTGGGTGTCATGGCCCGCCGCACCCTGACCTGGACCTGGGCGTCGTACGGCGGGAAGAACAGCGGGGAGAACAGCGGGAAGGGGAGTGCCCCATGCGGGTGAATCTGACGGTCAACGGCCGCCCCCAGCGGGCCGACGATGTGTGGGAGGGCGAGAGCCTGCTCTACCTCCTGCGTGAGCGCCTCGGTCTCCCCGGCTCGAAAAACGCCTGCGAGCAGGGCGAGTGCGGCTCCTGCACGGTCCGGCTCGACGGAGTGGCCGTCTGCTCCTGCCTGGTCGCCGCGGGCCAGGCCGAGGGCCGTGACATCGTCACCGTCGAAGGGCTCGCCGACCACGCCGCCCGGCGCGCCGGGCGGACCGCCCCCGGCACCTGCCTCCAGGACGCCCGGCAGTGGACCCCCACCGACCCGGGAGCCCCCCTCTCCGCCGTCCAGCGCGCCTTCATCGACGCCGGGGCCGTCCAGTGCGGCTTCTGCACCCCCGGCCTGCTGGTCGCCGCCGACGACCTGCTGGAACGCACCCCCCGGCCGTCCGACGCCGACATCCGCGAGGCCCTCTCCGGCAACCTCTGCCGCTGCACCGGCTACGAGAAGATCCTCGACGCCGTCCGGCTCGCCGCCGCGCGCCAGGAAGGCGGCGACCGGTGAACCCCGGCGGCACCCCCGGCGGCCTCACCCAGTCCACCCCCACCACGGGCGGCATCGGCGAGTCCACCCTCCGCCCCGACGGCCTGCTCAAGGTCACCGGCGAGTTCGCCTACGCCTCCGACATGTGGCACGAGTCCATGCTCTGGGGCCACACCCTGCGCTCCACCACCGCCCACGCCGCCATCCGCGCCATCGACACCTCCGAGGCCCTCGCCACCCCCGGGGTGCACGCCGTCCTCACCCACGACGACCTGCCCGCACCGGTCAAGCACTACGGACTGGAGATCCGGGACACCCCCGTACTCGCCCACGGCAAGGTCCGCCACCACGGCGAACCCGTCGCCCTCGTCGCCGCCGACCACCCCGAGACCGCCCGCCGGGCCGCCGCGAGGATCAGAGTCGAGTACGCCCCGCTGCCGCTGGTCACCGACGAGGCGTCCGCCACCGCGCCCGGCGCGCCCCTCGTCCACGAGCACCGCACCGACCACCACGCCCCGCATGTGCCGCACCCCAATGTCGTCCACCGCCAGCCCATCGTCCGGGGCGACGCCGGGGCCGCCGCGCTCCGCGCCGATGTGATCGTGCGCGGCGAGTACGTCTTCGGCATGCAGGACCAGGCGTTCCTGGGCCCCGAGTCCGGGCTCGCCGTCCCCGCCGACGACGGCGGCGTGGAGCTGTACATCGCCACCCAGTGGCTCCACTCCGACCTCGCCCAGATCGCCCCCGTCCTCGGACTGCCCGAGGAGAAGGTGCGGATGACCCTCTCCGGCGTCGGCGGCGCCTTCGGCGGCCGGGAGGATCTGTCGATGCAGATCCACGCCTGTCTGCTCGCCCTGCGCACCGGAAGACCCATCAAAATGGTCTACAACCGGTTCGAGTCCTTCTTCGGGCATGTCCACCGGCACCCCGCCCGCCTCAGCTACGAACACGGCGCGACCCGCGACGGCCGGCTCACCCACGTCCGCTGCCGGATCGTCCTCGACGGCGGCGCCTACGCCTCCTCGTCCCCCGCCGTCACCGGCAACGCCGCCTCCCTCTCCATCGGCCCCTACGCCGTCGACCACGTCGACATCGAGGCCCTCGCCCTCTACACCAACAACCCGCCCTGCGGGGCCATGCGCGGCTTCGGCGCGGTCCAGGCCTGCTTCGCGTACGAGGCCCAGATGGACCGGGTCGCGGCGAGACTGGGCCTGGACCCGGTGGAGTTCCGCCGGCTCAACGCCATGGAACAGGGCACCCTGCTGCCCACCGGACAGCCCGTGGACTCCCCGGCGCCCGTCGCCGAACTGCTCCGCCGGGTCAAGGCCCGCCCGCTGCCGCCCGAGCGCCCGTGGGAGGTCGCCGGCGGAGCCCCGGATGTCCGCGCCCTGCCCGGCGGCCTCTCCAACACCACCCACGGCGAGGGCGTCGTCCGGGGCGTCGGCTACGCGGTGGGCATCAAGAACGTCGGCTTCTCCGAGGGCTTCGACGACTACTCCACCGCCCGGGTCCGCGTCGCCGCGGTCGGCGGGGTGCCCGCGGCGACCGTCCACACCGCGATGGCCGAGGTCGGTCAGGGCGGAGTCACCGTCCACGCCCAGATCGCCCGCACCGAACTGGGCATCGCCCAGGTCACCATCGAGCCCGCCGACACCCGTATCGGATCGGCCGGCGGCACCTCCGCCTCCCGCCAGACCTATGTCACCGGCGGGGCCGTCCGGCACGCCTGCGAGCGGGTCCGGGAGCAGGTCCTGGAGCTGGGCCGGCGCAGATTCGGCGCCGCCCACCCCGCCTGGGCCACCGCCGGACTGCGCCTGGAGGGCGGCCGGGTCGTCACCGACGGCGGCGAACCGCTCGCCGATCTCGCCGAGGTCCTCGCCGACGCGGTGGTCGAGGCGGAGGTGGAGTGGCGGCACCGGCCCACGGAGCCCTTCGACCGGGTCACCGGACAGGGCCACGGCCATGTGCAGCACTCCTTCGCCGCCCACCGCGCGGTCGTCGAGGTCGACACCGAACTCGGCCTGGTGAAGGTGGTCGAACTGGCCTGCGCCCAGGACGTCGGCAAGGCGCTCAACCCGCTCGCCGTCGCCGGCCAGATCCAGGGCGGCACCACCCAGGGCGTCGGAATGGCGGTCATGGAGGAGATCCTGATCGACCCGGAGACCGCGCGGGTCCGCAACCCGTCCTTCACCGACTATCTGATCCCCACCATCCTCGACACCCCGGCCATCCCCGTCGACATCCTCGAACTCGCCGACAGCCACAGCCCCTACGGGCTGCGCGGCGTCGGCGAGGCCCCGACCCTGTCCTCCACCCCGGCCGTCCTCGCGGCGATCCGCGACGCCACCGGACTGGAACTCAACCGGACCCCGGTCCGGCCCGAGCACCTCACCGGCACCTGAGCACCGCAGCGCCGGCCGCACCCCGAGGAGACCGCCATGCTGGACATCGCCGACGAGCTGAGCCGGTGGGTCCGGCAGGGCCGTGCCTTCGCCGTCGCCACCGTGGCCGCCGTCACCGGCAGCGCCCCGCGCCGGCCGGGCGCCGCCCTCGCGGTGGACGCCGGCGGCGAGGTCATCGGTTCGGTCTCCGGCGGCTGTGTCGAGGGCGCGGTGTACGAACTGTGCCGACAGGCCCTGCGCGACGGCGAACCCCTGCGCGAGAGCTTCGGCCGGAGCGACGACAGCGCCCTGGCGGCCGGGCTGACCTGCGGCGGTGCCATCGACATCCTCGTCACCCCGGTGCCCGCGGCCGGCGGCGGTACGAGGGAACTCCTCGCGCGCGCCCTCGCCTCGGCCGCCCGGGGCGAGGCCCTGGCCCTGGTCCGTGTCGCCGAGGGGGCCGCGGCACCGGCCGGTGGCGCCCTGCTGGTCCGGCCCGGCGGCGGGTACGAGGGCACCCTCGGCGGGTCCGCCGGGCTCGACGCCCGCGCCGCGCGGGAGGCGGGGGCGATGCTGGACGCCGGCCGCACCGGTACGGTCGCCGTCGGCGCGGACGGCGACCGCCGCGGCTCCCGCTCCGTCCTGCTGGTGGAGACCGCCCTGCCCGCCCCCCGGATGATCGTCTTCGGCGCGGTCGACTTCGCGGCGGCGCTCACCTCGGCCGGCCGCTTCCTCGGCTACCGGGTCACCGTCTGCGACGCCCGGCCCGTCTTCGCGACCCGGGCCCGCTTCCCCGACGCGGACGAGGTCGTCGTCGACTGGCCGCACCGGTATCTCGCAGCCACCCGCACCGACGCCCGCTCCGTCCTGTGCGTGCTCACCCACGACCCGAAGTTCGACATCCCGCTGCTCACCCGCGCGCTGACGCTGCCCGTCGCCTACATCGGCGCCATGGGCTCCCGCCGCACCCACGAGGACCGCCGGCGACGGCTGCGCGAGGCCGGAGTCCCCGAGGAGGCGCTGGCCAGGCTGCGCGGCCCCATCGGGCTCGACCTCGGGGCCCGCACACCGCAGGAGACGGCCCTCTCCGTCGCCGCCGAGATCGTCGCCGAGCGGCGCGGTGGCAGCGGTGTCCCCCTGACCGGGGCGCGGGTCCCCATCCACCACGACGGCCCGCGCCCGGCACCCGGCCGCATCGGCTCGGTCGCCTAGGAGCCTAGGAGCCTGGGAGCTTGGGAGCCCGTGAGGCCGGGTGCCGGGGAGGCCGGCCGCCCGGGAGCCGGGGCGGCGGCCGGGCCGGGGTCAGACGGGGCGGCGGGCCACCACCAGACGGCAGCGCGGGCTGCCGTCCGGGCGCCGGCCCAGCTCCTCCAGCGCGCGCAGCTCCACCGAGAAGCCCGCGCCCGCGAGGTCGTCCAGCACCCCGGTGAGCCGGAAGGTCCGGTAGTACATGACGAAGGAGGGCCGCCACACCGCGTTCCGGACCCGCATCGCCGCGTCGAACGCCCACAGCGACCAGTAGAGCCGCGAGCCCACCGGCGGCGGCGCGGGCAGCGGAAAGGCGAACACGCCCCCGGGGCGCAGGGACCGGCGCACACCGGAGAAGAGCGCCGGGCGCTCCCCGGGCAGGAAGTGGCCGAACGCGCCGAAGCTGGTCACCAGATCGAAGGCCGGGGCGAAGGGCAGCGCCCGGGCGTCCGCGCGCACCCAGTGGACACCGGGGGCGCCCGCCGCCCCCGGGAGGGCCGACCGGGCCCGCTCCAGCATGCCCGCGCTGAAGTCGACGCCGGTCACCCGCTCCTCGCAGAGTCCCCGCAGCACCTCCACCCCCGCCCCGGTGCCGCAGCAGACGTCGAGCCCCGAACGGAAGGGTCCCAGGGGCCGCAGCGCGCGGGTCACCGGACCGAGCAGCCGGTCCGGGGTGCGGAACGGGGTCGCGTCGAAGGAGGGGGCCAGCAGGTCGTATCCGCGCTCGACCGAGGAGAGCGCCTGCACGGTGAGTTCGCGGACGGTGGGGCCGGATGAGGAGAACATCGGCTTCACAGTACTCTCGGGGCCCGGCCGGCTCCCGGAAAATCGTTGCGGATTGCACCAACAACTCCGGGGCGATCTATGTATCCGGCCTTTCTCCGGATGAGTCGAAGCATTCACGCAACCTTCCCGGTCGGGTGTGCGCGCCGGTGTGCGCCGGGGGCCGGGCCCACGGCGGCGCGGGCCACCGGCCTGGTGAGCCAGAGCGGCGGATGACCGGAAGGACAGCTTCCGTTGGCTCCCCGGGGCATCATTCCGGCCAGTCGTCATATGAGGACTCGGTAAACGATAAGCAAATGCGAACACTGGATCGACGACTGGGGATACGTTCACCTCCATGAGTCCGACTGAGGTTCCTCGCCTCCGTACGGGCCGTGGCGCGGTGCGCCCGGCCGTCCCCGGGTCGTGTCGCCGGGTCCGCACCACCGGGCTCCCGGCAGTGTCGCCGGGCTCACCTCCCCGCCTCCGCCGGCGCCCGTGACGCGCTGACGCGTGCCACCGGCCGGACGTGCCTGGAATTCCCCGACCGCCCGTCGCAGAACAATCTTCCCTTGGTGCTTCGCATGCCTATCCATGACAGTGAATCAGCACAACCCAGGACGAGATCGGTGCTCACCGTGATCGCCGTGCCGCGCATTGGCGTCACCACTCGCTCCGGTCGTATGGTTCGGTAGCGCTGAATGTTCGGTCAGCAATACGTAGCGTTGACAGCAGGGACAGAAATGACCAACGAGCCGGCAATTCCACCACAGCTGGGCAGGCCCGAGCGGATGTGGGAACGCGCCGTTGTCCTCGTACTGATCGCCGTCACCAGAACCGCGCGGCCGGCCTTCCGGCTGGGCGACCGCGAGCTGTCGTGCTCGCACTCCAACGGCGGCTGGAATCTGGTCCTGGGGCCGGAGGGCAGAGCCGCCTTCTACGGCCAGGACGTCGACTGCAGCGACACCAGCTACCTGGGGGACAAGCCGGTCGACCTGCTGGTGAACGCGCCGGACTGGCTGCCGCTCAACCGGCTCAGGGAGCTGAACGACGGCTGTGAGCTGGGCTATCTGTACTGGTGGGAAGGGGGTCGCTGGGACCGGGCGCCCTATCCCGCGCATATCGCGGACGACGGCCTGGTCGCCTCCTGCGACGGCTACGCGGGCATCTTCGACGACCAGTCGCTCGCCGACAGCCTCGCCGACGCCGGCTACCGGGACCGGGCGGCCGCCGCGCGCTTCATCGCCCGGGTCGAGGCCGGCACCGTCAACGAGGCGGCCCTCATGGACCTGATGGACTCGGCGGCCACCGACCCGGGCTCCCTGCCGAGGGAGTCCCGGCTGCCCACCGCGCTGGAATGGGCGAACCGGCTGGGAGTCGCCGAACGGCTGGTCGCGGCGCGCGCACTGTAGAGCGCGCCGCGCCACGGGCGAGCGGGCCACCGGAAAAGCGTTCTCCTCCGTTCACCCGGTCCGGCGGAGCCGGGAGCCCGGGGAGATCGATTCCGGCGGCCGGCCCCCGGGGAATCCAGTGGAATGCGGGCATGCGGCGGAATCCGCCGGAGGCGAGCGGAGCCGAGCGGATTCCGGCGGAGCCGCGTGGAATCCCCGAGGAATCACCCAGGAATCCCCGAGGAATCCATCGATGGCCGGCGGCATGGTCCGCCGGCACCGGAGGAATTCCCTTTTCTCAGAACACCCGGTCCGTCGGCAGCACCCGCGCACAGCGGCCCGCCGCCCACTCCAGCGCCATCCGGTGGTCCCGCTCGGAGAAGTCCGCGACGGCGTCCGCGACCACGAAGGCCTGGACGTCCCGCATCCAGGCGTCACAGGCCGTCATCAGCACCCCGATATGGGCGTACACACCGGTGACGATCACCTGGTCGCGTCCCAGGGCCCGCAGCCGCTCCAGCAGATCGGTCCGGACGAACGCGCTGTACTTCCACTTGGTCAGCACGGTGTCCCCGGGCCCGGGCGCCACCGGCTCGGGGATCGCCGCCGCCCAGGGGCCGGCGGGCAGCCCCGGCCCCCAGAAGTCCTGCTGGAGGCCGCGCTCGGCGGCGCTCTGGCCACCCGGCTGGGCGGTGTAGACCACCGGCACCCCGAGCCGCTCGGCCTCCTCGCGCAACCGGGAGACCTGGTGCAGCAGGGTGGCCACCGGCTCCGCCCCCTGGTCGAAGGCCGACAGGAAGTAGTTCTGGAGATCGTGGACGAGCAGCACCGCGCGGGCCGGGTCCACCTCCCAGTCGACCCGCCCGGCGGGCAGTTCGTCCGGCCGGGGCATCGGATAGGGCGCAATGGCGGGCAGGGCCATGGGAGTTCCGTTTCAGAGCGGGGTGCGGGTGCGGAGCGGCGGCGCGGGCGGGGCGGCCCCCCGCGTACGCGGGAAGCGCGGGAGGGCCGGCCGTGCGGGTGCGGGCGAGGGGCGGGAGAGGGTTACGGCGCGGTGGCGCGGAGGTCCTTCTTCGACACCTTCCCGACCCCGGTCTTCGGGAAGGCGTCCACGAACACCACCCGGTCCGGCACCTTGTAGGCGGCAAGCCCCCGTTCCCGTACGAACGTCTTCACGGCGGGCGCCCGCAGCGGCTCGGCGTCCGGCCGCAGGATGACGTACGCACAGGTGCGCTCGCCCAGATACGGATCGGGCTCGGCGACCACATTGGCGTCGTGGACGGCGGGGTGGGCCAGGATGTGGTTCTCCACCTCCTCGGCCGCGATCTTCTCGCCGCCCCGGTTGATCTGGTCCTTCGCCCGGCCCTCGACCACCAGATGGCCGCTCGCGGTGAGCCGGACGACATCGCCGGTGCGGTAGAAGCCGTCCTCGGTGAAGGAACGGGCGTTGTGCTCGGGCGCGTTCCAGTAGCCGCGGATGGTGTACGGACCCCGGGTCAGCAGATGCCCGGTCTCGCCCACCGGCAGGTCGTTGTCCTCGTCGTCGACGACCCGGATCTCGTCGTCGGGGGAGATCGGCCGTCCCTGGGTGGTGACCACGGTCTCCTGCGGATCGTCGAGCCGGGTGTAGTTCACCAGCCCCTCCGCCATCCCGAAGACCTGCTGGAGCGCGCACCCCAGCGCCGGGCGCACCCGGCGGGCCGTCTCCTCGCTGAACTTCGCCCCGCCGACCAGCAGCACGGAGAGGCTGCTGAGGTCGTACGCGCTGCGGGGCGCGGCCTCCGTCCACACCAGCGCCAGCGGCGGAACCACCCCGGTGATGGTGACGCCCTCGCTCTCGATGAGCCGGAAGGCCTCATCGGGCGCGGGGCTCGGGCAGAGCACCACCCGCGCGCCCGCGCAGAGCGCACCGAGGGTGCCCGGGGAGGAGAGCGGGAAGTTGTGCCCGGCGGGCAGTACGCAGAGGTAGACGCTGTTCTCGTCGACCGCGCACAGCTCGTTGGAGCCGCGCAGGGAGTAGAGGTAGTCGTCGTGGGTGCGCGGGATGAGCTTGGGCACACCGGTGCTGCCGCCGGAGAGCTGGAGGAAGGCCAGTTCGTGCGCGGCGGGTCCGGGCAGCGCGGCGGCCGGCTCGGCCGGCACGTCCGCCAGGTTCTCGAAGTACCCGGCGTCGCCGCCGACGACGAAGACATGCCGGAGCGCGGGGCAGTGGGCGCGGGCCGTGGTGGCGAGTTCGCGGTAGTCGAAGCCGTCGTGGACGGCGGGGACCACGTAGGCGACCGCGCGGGTGAAGGCGCAGAAGTGGATGATCTCGGTCTTGCGGTGGGCGGGCAGCGCGAAGACGGGCAGGGCGCCGATCCGGAAGAGCGCGAAGATGACCTCGAAGAACTCGGCGATGTTGGGGAGCTGGACGACGACCTTGTCGCCCTTGCCGATGCCCCGGGCGGCGAATCCGGCGGCCAGCCGGTCGGCGCGCTCGTCGAGTTCTCCGTAGCTCCAGGCGCGCCGGCCGCCGCCGGGGCCGCCCGCCGGGTCGACGACGGCGATCCGGCCGGGGTGGGCCGCGGCCCGGTCGCGCAGCATCTCGCCGAAGGTCTCGCCGCGCCAGTGGCCGGCGGCGCGGTAGCGGGCGGCGAACTCGGCGGGCCAGGTGGGCGCCTCGGCGGCGGCCGGCGGAGCGCCGTCGGGGCCATCGTGAACACGCGGGCCATCGTGAACACGCGGGACACCGGGGGGCCCGGGGGTCCCTGTGGTCCGTGCGCGAGGGGTCTCGGTGGTCACAGTTCCGCTCCCACGGCGTTGAGGAAGGTGCGGAACTTCGCGGCGGTCTCCGCGGTCTCCGCCCCGGGTTCGGACGCGGAGACCACCCCGGCGCCCGCGTACAGCCGCAGGGTCCGCCCCTCGGCCTCGGCGCAGCGGATGGTGACGACCCACTCGCCGTCGCCGTCGGCGTTCCCCCAGCCGACGACTCCGGTGAAGAAGCCCCGGTCGAAGGGTTCGGTCTCCCGGATGACGGAGCGGGCCAGTGCGGTGGGGGTGCCGCAGACGGCGGGGGTGGGGTGGAGCGAGCAGGCGAGTTCCAGCGCGGACACCTCGGGGCTCTTCAGCACCCCGGTGACGGTGGTCGACAGATGCCACATGGCGGCGGTGCGGATGAGCGTGGGCCGGGCCGGCACCTCGATCGTGGAGCAGTGGAGTGCCATGCCCTGGTGCACCGCGTCCACGACGACGGCGTGCTCGTGCAGGTCCTTGGCGGACTGGAGGAGGGCGGCGGCGCGCCGTACGTCCTCGGCGAGGTCGGGGCTGCGCGGGGTGGAGCCCGCGAGCGGGTTGGAGACGAGCAGGTTCCCCCGGCGCGAGACCAGCAGTTCGGGGCTGGCGCCCAGCAGGGTGCGGCCGGGGCGGGTCGGCAGCGCGAAGGTGTAGCCGGCCGGGTCGCGGCGGGCGAGCCGCTGGAGCATGGCGGGGATGTCGAGGGGGTCCCGCCCGGTCAGCGCGAGCGTCCGGGCGAGGACGACCTTGCTGAACTCGCCCTGCCACATCCGGTCGACGGCGGACCGCACACCCCGCGCGTACACCTCGGGTTCGGGCTCGGGTCTGATCTCCCAGCGCCCGGGCGGCGGACTGGCGGCCGGGAGAGCGATCAGCGGATCGGCGGTCAGCGCGGGCGCGCTGCGCAGGGTTTCCGGGATCACCAGCGCCGGGGCGGCGGACGGGTCGAAGGGGATGGCGCCGATCACCGTGGAGCCGGGGTGCCGGGCGAGGGCGGCGGCCACGCGCCGGGCGACGGGGCCGTCGCCCGGGGATATCTCGTGGCGTACCCCGCCGGCCAGCAGGGTGCGGGTGGGCGTCGCGAGGAAGCGGGTGTCCGGCCGGTAGTCGTCGAGAAGTGCGGTGGCGGCTCCCACGGCGGGGTGCGCCGGTTCGTCCATCGTGCGGTGTGTGGCGACTTCATGGGCAGCCGTCGACACGGTGACTCCTCTGTTCGAAGTGGGGGTGGCGGATACGGATCGCGTTCCGGGGCGGTCGAGGTGGTGCGGGCCGGGCGGCGGGCGGGCGAACGCCCCGTGCGAGCCGGGGGCCGGTCAGCGCAGGGTCGCGCCGCCGTCCACGTACAGATCGTGCATGGTGATCTGCCGGGCCCGGTCGGAGGCGAGGAAGACCACGGCGTCCGCGATGTCGGCCGGTTCGGCGATCCGGCCGAGCGGGATGCCGGTGCGGTACGCCGCCGGGGAGGGGTCGCCGTCGATGACCCGGGCGGGGCCCGACGCGTCGGTCCACAGCGAGCGCTGCATGGGGGTGTCGGTGGAGCCGGGGGCCACCACATTGCAGCGGATGCCGTCGCGGGCGCTCTCCAGCCCCAGACACTTGGTGAACATCACGGCCGCGGCCTTGGAGGCGGCGTAGGCGGCCATCCGGGGACGGGGGATGCCGGCGGCGTTGGAGGCCACCGTCACCACGCAGCCCGAGCGGCGCGGTGTCATCCGGGCGACCACGGCGCGGGAGAGGTGGAAGACGCCGGTGGTGTTGACGGCGAAGGTGTCGGCCCAGTCCCGGTCGGTCATCTCCACCACGGGGGCGGTGCGCAGCACACCGGCGACATTGACGAGGACGCCGACGGGGCCGAGTTCGTCCTCGACCCGGGCGACGGTGTCCTCGACCGCGCGGGCGTCGGTGACGTCCAGCGGGTAGGCCCGCACCCGCCCGGCCCCGGGGTCGCCGGCGAACTTCCCGGTGAGCGCGGAGGCGACGGCGGAGACCGGGCCCGCGGCGCGGTCGGTGGCCGCGACCGTGGCGCCGAGCGCGGTGAGCGCCTCGGTCACGGCCGCGCCGATGCCCTGTCCGGCACCGGTGACGAGTGCCACGCGTCCGGCGAACTCCCCGGCGGACGCACTGGGGTCAGGCATGAGCAACCTCCTCATTCTTAGGTGAGCCTAACCTAACTTTCCTGAGGGGCCCACCCTTGTCCCGGCGGTGGTTCCGCCGGTGAACTCCGTTGAGGTCGCGGAGATTTCCCTTTATCTACTTAAGATAGGCTTACCTTAGTTCTTCGCCAGGTGGGGCCGTGAGCGTTTCCCTGGCATCAGTGGGAGTAGGTGACGTGGCCACGGTCCCCCCGCGCATCGGCGCGACCGACCCCCGGGCACCCCAGGACCCCCCGGGCCCCGGGGAATCCCCGGCCCCCCGGCGAACCGGCGGCACCGCCCGGACCGGCGGCACCGCCGGTGCCTTCCGCCCCCCGGGCTCCGCGCCCGGGGCGGCGACCGGGAGGGAGCGCGGGGCGCGTTCGCCCGTGCGGCGTTCCCTCGCCGTGCGGCTCGCCGGGCTGCTCGCCGCCGGCGCCGCCCTCGCGCTCGTCGTCGTCCTCAGCATCTCCCTGGGCGCCAAGTCCATCCCCTTCGGCGATGTCGTCCAGGGGCTGCTCGACCCCGACGGCTCCGAGAACGCCGTCATCGTCCAGGACTACCGGCTCACCCGCACCCTGCTCGGTATCGCCGTCGGCGTCGGACTCGGCCTCTCCGGGGCCGTGATGCAGGCCCTCACCCGCAATCCGCTCGCCGACCCCGGGCTCCTCGGCATCGAGTCCGGGGCGTCCGCCGCCGTCGTCATCGCCATCGGCGGCTTCGGGATCACCTCCCTGCTGGGCTATGTCTGGTTCGCCTTCGCCGGAGCCGTCGTGGTCGCCGTCGTCGTCTACGTCCTCGGCACCTCCGGCCGGGGCGCGGCGACACCCGTGCGGCTGATCCTCGCCGGAACGGCCGTCAACGCCTCCCTGATCGCCGCGATCACCGCCGTCACCTTCCTCGACCAGGAGGCCTTCGGCGAGCTGCGGATGTGGGCCGTCGGCACGCTCGCGGGTCGTGAGGGCGCCGTCCTGGGGCAGGTCGCGCCGTTCCTGGTCCTCGGGGCGGTGATCGCGCTCTCGCTCAGCGGCTCCCTCAACGCCCTGGCCCTCGGCGACGAGACGGGGAAGGCGCTCGGCGCCCGTGTGGTGCGCACCCGGGTCCTCGGCGTGCTCTCGGTGACGCTGCTCTGCGGCGCCGCCACGGCCGCCATGGGGCCCGTCGGCTTCGTCGGGCTGATCGTGCCCCATGCGGCCCGGCTCATCACCGGCCCCGACCACCGCTGGATTCTCGCCTACTGCGTCGTCCTCGCCCCGGTCCTGCTCCTCGGGGCCGATGTCCTCGGCCGTCTCGTGGTGCGCCCCGACGAGCTGGCCGTCGGCATCGTCACCGCCGCCATCGGCGCCCCGGTCCTCGTCGCCCTCGTCCGTACGCGCAAGGTGCCCCAGCTATGAGCGCTGACTCCCCGACCATCGCCCCCGCCGGAGCACCCGATGCGCCCGGAGCACCCGATGCGCCCGGAGCGCCCGGGGCCGCCGCACCCGGCGGCGGGCCGGAGCCGCGGAAGCGCCCCTCCGCCGAACAGGTCGTCCCCGGGCTGCGCGTCCGGCTCGCGGGCGGCCGGATCGCCCTCCGGCTGGCCGGACGGCCCCTGGCCGTCGGCACCGTGCTGCTCGCCGCCCTGCTCACGGTCGCCGTCCTGGCGCTGGGCACCGGCGACTTCACCGTCTCGCCCCCCGATGTGCTGCGCGCCCTGGCCGGGGCCGGCACCACCGCGACCGACTACGTCGTCAACACCCTGCGGCTGCCGCGCCTGCTCGTCGGTGTCGTCGTCGGAGCGGCCCTCGGGGTCAGCGGCGCCATCTTCCAGAGCCTGGCCCGCAACCCCCTCGGCAGCCCCGACATCATCGGCTTCGAGACCGGCGCCGCGACCGGCGCGCTCTTCCAGATCCTGGTCTTCGGCGGCGGCGCGGGCGCCGTCGCCGTCAGCGCGGTGCTGGGCGGTCTCGCCACCGCCCTGGTGGTGTACGCGCTCTCCTTCAAGCGGGGCGGCGTGCGGGGCTACCGGCTGATCCTGGTCGGCATCGCGGCGGGCGCGCTGCTCAGTTCGGTCAACTCCTATCTGATGATCAAGGCGTCGCTGGACGAGGCGCACGCCGCCGCCGTCTGGCTCACCGGCTCGCTCAACGGCCGGGGCTGGGACCAGTTGGTGCCCGCGCTGGTCGCCGTCGCCCTCCTCTTCCCGGCGGCGCTGCTGCTCGGCCCGCACCTGCGGATGATGGAGGCGGGCGACGCCTCCGCCAAGTCCCTCGGGGTGCCGGTGGAGCGCTCCCGGCTGGCCCTGGTGGTGCTGGCGGTGCTGCTCTGCGCCACCGCGACCGCCGCCGCGGGACCGATCGCCTTCGTGGCGCTCGCCGCGCCGCAGCTGGCCCGCCGGCTCACCCGCAGCGCGGGCGTCACCCTGGTGCCGGCCGCGCTGATGGGCGCCCTGCTGCTGACGGTGAGCGACTTCGCGGCCCAGCGGGTGCTGGCCCCGGTCCAGCTCCCCGTCGGGATCATGACCGCCGCGATCGGCGGCCTCTATCTGATGTGGCTGCTGACCCACGAGTGGCGGGCGGGCCGCCGCTGAGCCGCCGTACGGCCGCCAACGGCCCGGCCCCGGCTCCCCTCGCGGGAGCCGGGGCCGTTTTCGCGGCGGTACGGGGATCAGTCGTCCTCGTCCTGGGGCTCGTGGTGGTCCAGATTGACGATTCCGCGCTTCCAGAACCCGTCCACGTCCGTGTAGTCGCGGTCCAGGCCGAGGTCCTTGTGGAGGTGGCGGCGGATCGGCTTCAGCTCGCCCGCCTCACCGGCGATCCAGATGAAGGGGCTCCCGGGCAGGAACTCCACGCCCTTGACCGCCCGTTCCATCAGATCGCCCTCGCCGTGCGCCAGCCCGTTCCGGTGCAGCCAGACGATCTCGGCGTCGGCACGGGTGTCGATCGGGTGTTCCTCGGCGGCGTCGTCGACCAGGAGGAACGCCTTCACCGGCACGCCCTCGGGCAGATCCTCCAGCATCCGGCAGATCGCCGGGATCGCGGTCTCGTCGCCCGCGAAGAGATACCAGTCGAACTCCCACGGGACCAGGATGGAGCCGCGCGGGCCCGCGACCCCGAGCTTCTGGCCCGGGGCGGCCTGCTCCGCCCAGACGGACGCGACCCCCTTGCCGTGCAGGACGAAGTCCAGGTCCAGTTCGCCGGCCTCGGCGTCGTAGCGGCGCGTGGTGTAGTCCCGGGAGACCGGGAACGGCGGCTCGGTGGGGAATTCGAGACCGTCCCCGTCGTCGGCGACCCTCGGCAGGACCGGAAGTTCGGCACCCGGCTCAGGGAAGAAGCACTTCACATGGTCGGCGGGGGAGCGGTCCACGAAGCCCGCCAGCTCGGGGCCGCCCAGGGTCACCCGGACCATCCGGGGGGTGGGCCGGGTGACCCGCAGCACGTCGAGCGTACGGACCGTGATGTCGTGGTAGACGACCTCGATCTCCGGCAGCTTCCTGGTTTCCACGGTGGTGTTCTCACTTCCGACAAGAGGATGAACTTAGGTAAGCCTTGCATAACATGGAGGCCGGTCCGTGTGCCGGGGCGGTGGCCCCGGCACACGGACCGGCGGGAGGGGCCCGGCCGTCAGGACCGGCGGCCCGCGGCGGTCAGGGCCGCGTCCAGCAGCGGCCCGATCTCCGCGAGCCGGCCCGCGTCCATCAGCTCGTCGTGCGAGCAGTCGAGCACGTGCTCGGTGATCCGGCCGTCCACGAACTCCGGCCACACCTTCAGCGGTTCGTCCTCGGGTTCGGTGCTGCGGGCGGCCGTGAAGAACAGCACATCGCCCCGGTGGCGCCGGGTCCGGCTGCGCGAGAGCAGCCGCACACAGTGCACATTGGTCTCCACGATCGCGGCGAGCAGCGCGTCGTCGAACCCGGCCAGCAGACCCTGGCTGTCCCGGATCGCGGCGACGGCCTCCTCCCGGCTCGGCCCGCCCCCGGGGAGCGGCTCCCCGCCGTCGGACATCCGCTCCCCGCCCCGGGCGGTGACCCCCGCGACCGCGAGCAGGAAGCCGCTCTCCTCCCGCTCCAGCCGCTCCCGCCAGTCCGGCGCGTCGGCATACGACCAGTCGTCGTTCTCCGGCGGATAGGCGTCCAGCAGCCCCAGGAACGCCACCTCCTCGCCCCGCTCCTGGAGCAGCGCCGCCAGCGTCTGCGCGACGGTGCCGCCGAAGGAGTAGCCCAGGAAGTGGTAGGGCCCCTCGGGCTGCACGGCGCGGATCTCCGCCAGATACAGCTCGGCGAGCGCCGCCACATCCGCCACATCCGGCAGCTCACCGGTCAGACCCGGCGACTGGAGCGCGTACACCGGCCGCTCCGGGTCGAGATGGCGGAGCAGACCCGTGTACTGCCAGCCGAACCCGGACGCCGGGTGGAAGCAGAACAGCGGCGCGCGGCCCCCGCGCTCCCGCAGCGGCAGCAGCACCCGCAGGGCGTCCCGCCGGGCGTCGGTGCCGATCCGGGCCGCGACATCCGCGACCGTCGGGGCCGACATCACCGTCCCCACCTGCACCGGAATCCCCAGCTCGGCCCGGATGCGGCCGACCAGGCGCATCGCGAGCAGCGAATGCCCGCCCAGCTCGAAGAAGTTGTCCTCGGCGCCGACCCGCTCCACGCCCAGCACCTCGGCGAAGACCCGGCAGAGCAGCTCCTCCCGGGCGTCCTTCGGCGGGCGCCCGCCGCCCGCGTCACCGAAGTCCGGCGCGGGCAGCGCCGCCCGGTCCACCTTGCCGTTCACGGTCAGCGGCAGCGCCGCCAGCTCCACGAACGCCGAGGGCACCATGTACTCGGGCAGCACGGCCGACAGCTCGGAGCGCAGCCGCACCGGGTCGGCGCCCGCGGTCCCCGCCGCGGGCACCGTGTGGGCCACCAGCCGCCGCACACCGGACGGGCCGGTGTGGACGACGACCGCCGCGGCGGCGATCCCCGGCAGGGCGGCCACCGCCGACTCGATCTCGCCCAGCTCGATCCGGTAGCCCCGGATCTTCACCTGCTGGTCGGTCCGGCCCAGATAGTCGATCCCCGCGTCGTCGCCGCGCCAGCGCACCAGATCGCCGGTGCGGTACATCAGCGTCCCCGGCGCGCCGAAGGGATCGGCGACGAACCGCCCGGCGGTCAGCGCGGGCCGCTCGAAGTAGCCCCGCGCGAGACCCGCCCCCGCGAGATACAGCTCGCCCGGCACCCCGGCCGGAACCGGCCGCAGCGCGCTGTCCAGCACATAGGCGCGGGTGTTGTGGATCGGGCGCCCGACACAGGAGCCGGCGCTGCCGCCGACATCCGCGCCCAGCGCGTTGATCGTGTACTCGGTCGGACCGTACAGGTTGTAGCCGAGCGTCCCCTCGGTCTCCCGCAGCAGCGACCAGAGCGAGTCCGGCACCGCCTCACCGCCCAGCAGCACCAGCACCGGCCGGTGCCGCTCCGGCGCCAGCAGCCCGGCGTCGATCAACTGCTGCCCGTACGACGGGGTCACATTGACGACATCGACGCCCACCCGGTCGTAGTGCGCGGTCAGCGCCGCCGGGTCGAGCCGCAGCTCCTCGCCGATGACATGCACCTCGTGCCCGTCCACCAGCCAGAAGAACTCCTCCCACGACATGTCGAAGGCGAACGACACGGTGTGCGCCACCCGCAGCCGGCGCCCGCCCGCCAGCCGAACCGCCGGGGCGAAGATCCGCTCCCGGTGGTTCAGCAGCATGTTCGTGAGCCCCGCGTACGGCACCACCACCCCCTTGGGGCGGCCGGTCGAGCCCGAGGTGTAGATCAGATACGCCGGGTGGCGGCCGTCGCGCGCGGCCGTCAGCTCCGCGTCCGCGACCGGCCCCGCGGGGAGCGCCGCCAGCTCGGCGACGGTCCCGGGGGCGTCCAGCACCAGCCGGTCGCAGCCGTCCGGCACCCGCCCGGCCACCGCCGACGAGGTCACCAGCGTCAGCGGCGACGCGTCGCCGGTCATCGCCGCCAGCCGCTCCACCGGATGGCCGAGATCCAGCGGCAGATAGGCCGCGCCCGTCTTCAGCACCGCGAACAGCGCCACCACGAACTCCGCCGAGCGCGGCAGCCCCAGCGCCACCACCCGCTCCGGACCGGCCCCCCGGGCGATCAGCGCCCGCGCCAGCCGGTTGGCCCGCCCGTCCAGCTCCGCGTAGCTCAGCCGCTCCCCGTCGAAGACCAGCGCCGTGGTGTCCGGGGTGCGCCGGGCCTGCTCGCCGAAGAGCTCCACCACCGTGGTGTCCGGCACCGGATGGCCCAGGTCGTCGCCGCGGGCGAGCAGTCCGGCCCGCTCCCGGTCCGCCAGGGTGCGCAGCCGGCCCACCGGCTCGGCCCCGCCGTCGGCGAGCTGCTCCACCAGCAGCCGCAGCCGCCCGGCGATCCGCTCCGCCGTCTCCCGGTCGTACAGATCGGGCCGGTACGCCAGGCTCAGTTCCAGCTCCCGCTCCGGGGTCACCGCCAGCGTGAGCGGATAGTGGGTGCCGTCGACACTGTGCGTCCAGCCGATCCGGTAGCGGGCCTCGGCCTCCTCCCGGGCCGCGTCGTCCAGCGGGGTGTTGCGGAAGACGTACAGCGTGTCGAAGAGCTGCCCCACCCCGCTGACCTGCTGAACCCGGCCCAGGCCCACAGCGTGGTGCGGCAGCAGCTCCGCGTGTTCCCGCTGCACCCGCACCAGCAGCTCCCGCAGCGGCTCCCCGGGCCGCAGCGTCACCCGGAACGGCAGGGTGTTCATGAACATGCCGATCATCTGATCGACACCGGGCAGCTCCCCCGGACGCCCCGACACCGTCGCCCCGAACACCACATCGTCCCGGCCCGTCAGCCCCGAGAGCGCCAGCGCCCACGCCGAACTCAGCACCGTGTTCAGCGTGACACCGCACCCCCGGGCGAAGGCGCGCAGCCGGTCGCTGGTGCTCTCGTCGAGCACCATCTCGACCACCTCGGCCGTCACCGGCTGCCGGAGGGGGTCGGCCGGGGCCACCAGCGTCGCCTGGTCCAGGCCCGACAGATGGTCCCGCCACGCCCGCGCCGACGCCTCCGTGTCCGTACCGGCGAGCAGCCGCAGATACTCGCGGTACGGGGTGACCGGCGGCAGCCCGTCGACCTCGCCGCCCCGCCCGTACAGCGCGAACAGCTCCTCGAAGAAGAGCGACTCCGACCAGCCGTCGGTGAGGATGTGGTGCTGGGTCACACAGAGCATCCACCGCTCGGCGGCGAACCTGATCAGCGTGACCCGGATCAGCGGCGGCGCCGCGAGGTCGAACCGGGCCGCCGCGTCCGCGAGGGAGAACTCCCGCAGCGCCTCGTCCTGCGCCGCCCGGTCCAGCCCGGTCAGATCCAGCTCCCGCCACGGCAGCTCCCAGCGCTCCGGCACCACCTGCACCGGCCCGTCCAGGCCCTCGTGCCAGAAACCGGCCCGCAGATGGGGGTGCCGGCGCAGCAGCGCGCCGAACGCCGCCCGCAGCGCCCGGACATCCACCGCGTGCAGCAGCTCCAGGAAGTTCTGCATCAGATACACATCGAGCGCGCGGTCGTCGTACACCGCGTGGAAGTACAGCCCCTCCTGGAGCGGGGAGAGCGGCAGCACCTCCCCGGCGGACGGGAACGCCCGCCCGATCACCGCCCGGCCGGCGTCGTCGAGGACCACCAGCGGGCCCTCGGCCACGGCCGCCCGGGCCACCGGCCCCGCGCCCGCGACGGCGGCCAGCCTCGCCGGCGTCCGCTGCTCGAACACCTGGCGCGGGGTGAGCGTCAGCTTTTCCTTGCGCGCCCGGGAGACGAGCCGGATCGAGACGATGCTGTCCCCGCCCAGCGCGAAGAAGTCATCGTCGGCCCCGGCCGACGCCAGCCCCAGCACCTCGGCGAAGACCCGGCAGAGTGTCTCCTCCACCGGTCCGCGCGGCGCCCGCGAGACCTCCCCGCCGCCCAGCACGGGGGCGGGCAGCGCTCCCCGGTCCAGCTTGCCGTTGACATTCAGCGGCAGCGCGTCCAGGACCACCACCGCCGCCGGAACCATGTACTCCGGCAGAGTCGCGGCGAGTTCCGCGCGCACCGCTTCCGGCTCCGCCGCACCGGTGGTGTAGGCGACGAGACGCCGCACGCCCGGAGTGTCCTCGCGCACCACCACGGCGGCGGAGCCCACCCCCGCGAGCGCGGTGAGCGCCGACTCGATCTCGCCCGGCTCGATCCTGAAGCCCCGGATCTTCACCTGGTCGTCGGCCCGGCCCAGATACTCCAGCTCGCCGTCCGCCCGCAGCCGCACCAGATCGCCCGTACGGTACATCCGGGTCCCCGGCGGGCCGTACGGGTCGGCGACGAACCGCTCGGCGGTCAGCGCGCACCGGCCCAGATAGCCGCGCGCCAGGCCCCGGCCCGCGAGATACAGCTCACCGGCCGTGCCCGCCGGAGCGGGCCGCAGCGCCGCGTCCAGCACATACGCCGAGGTGTTGCCGATCGGCCGGCCCACCACCGCCGTCGCGCTCCGCGACAGATCGGCGGCGAGCGCGTCCACGGTGTACTCGGTCGGCCCGTACAGATTTACCGACATGACCCCGGCCGCCGCCCGCACCCGCTCCCACAGCGCGTCCGGCACCGCCTCCCCGCCCAGCAGCAGCAGCGCCGGCCGGTGCGCGGCGCCGTCCAGCAGCCCCCACTCCACGAGCTGACCCGCGTAGGCCGGTGTCACATCCATGGCGTCGATCCGCCGCTCGCGCACATAGCGGACGACGAACTCGGCGTCCCGCCGCGCCACCTCGTCCAGCACATGCAGCTCATGCCCGGCGATCAGCCAGAACAGCTGCTCCCACGAGGTGTCGAAGCTGAACGACGCGGTGTGCAGCGCCCGCAGCCGCCGCCCCCCGGCGGCGGACACCACGGGGCCGAGGACCGCGCCCAGATGGTTGGCGTAGAGATTCGCCAGCCCGCCGTGGGTGAGCACCACCCCCTTGGGCCGTCCGGTGGAGCCGGAGGTGTAGATGACATACGCGGGGTGGTCCGGCCGCACCGCCGGCGCGTCGAACCCCGTCCCGAAGGCGGCGAGCTGCGCCGCCGTCCACTCGCTGTCCAGGACGATCCGCTCCGGGCCGCCGCCCTCCGGCAGCAGCCCCGCCGCCGCCGTCGTGGTCAGCACACACACCGGCGAGGCGTCCTCGATCATGTACCCGATCCGGTCCGCCGGATAGTCCAGATCGAGCGGCAGATACGCGCCGCCCGCCCGCAGCACCGCCAGGATCGCCACCACCGAATCCGCCGAGCGCGGCACCGCCAGCGCCACCACCGACTCGGGGCCCACCCCGCGCGCCGCCAGCAGCGCCGCCAGCCGCGCGGCCCGGGCGTCCAGCTCCGCGAAGCTCAGCTCAGCGGCGCCGGAGACCACCGCCCGCTCGGCCCCGGACCCGGCCGCCCGCTCGGCGAACCGGTCGGCGACCGTACCCGAGGGGACCTCCAGACCCGGGCCCCGCGCCCCGGCCAGCAGCCGGTCCCGCTCCGCCGGGGGCAGCAGCGCCAGCGCTCCCACCGCCGTGCCCGGGGCGGTGGCCAACTGCTCCACCACCGCCACCAGCCGGTCCGCGATCAGCTCCGCCCGCCGGGCGTCGAAGAGATCGGGCCGGTACTCCACTTCCAGCCGGACCCGCTCCTCCAGCGCCACCGCCAGGGTCAGCGGATAGTGCGTGGCGTCCCGGGCCTCCACCCCGGCGACACTCAGCCCGCCGGAGAGCGACGGCCCGGCGTCCGGGTCCACCGGATAGTTCTCGATGACCACCAGGGTGTCGAACAGCTCCCCGCCGCCCGCCTGCTTCTGGATCAGCCGCAGCCCCAGGTGGTGGTGGGCCAGCAGCCCGTTCTGCTCGTCCCGGAACCGCCGCAGCAAGTCCTCCGCGCTCTCGCCGGGACGCGGCGCCACCCGCACCGGCACGGTGGTGATGAAGAGCCCCACCATCGACTCGACGCCCGGCAGCTCGTCCGGCCGCCCCGACACCGTCAGACCGAACACCACGTCCTGACGCCCGGTCAGCGCGCCGATGAGCAGGCCCCACGCGCACTGGATCAGCGTCGACGGCGTGGTGCCGAGCCGGCGCGCGGTGGCGACCAGCCGCCCGGACGCCTCGACGGACAGCTCGGCCGCCACCGTCCCGGGCCGCACCGGGGTACGCGCCGGATCGGCCGGGGCGACCAGCGTCGCCCCCTCGACCCCGGCCAGCGCACCCCGCCACGCGGCCTCGGCGGCCGGCCCGTCCTGCTGCCTCAGCCACTTCAGATACTCCCGGTACGGGCGCACGGCCGGCAGCCCGGAGGCGTCGCCGCCGCTCTCGTACAGCGCCAGCAGATCCCCCACCAGCAGCGGCATCGACCAGCCGTCGACCAGGATGTGATGGACCGTGACGACCAGGCGGTGATCGTTCTCCCCGAGGCGCACCAGCAGCAGCCGCAGCAGCGGCGGCCGGTGCAGCTCGAACCGGCGGGCCAGCTCGGCCCGCTCCACCCGCCGCAGCTCCTCCGGCACCGCCCCGCCGTAACCGCCCGCCCCGGCCGTCAGATCCACCCGGCCCACCGGAACGCGCACCTCGGCGGGGACGAACTGCACCGGCTGCGGCACCCCCTCGTGCCAGAACCCGGCCCGCAGATTGGCGTGCCGCCGCAGCAGCGCGCCCGCCGCCCGCTCCAGCCGCCCGGCGTCCACCGGGCCGGTCAGCGCCACGGACACCTGCACCGTGTACACATCGGTGGCCTCGGCGTCGTACACGGAGTGGAAGAGCATGCCCTGCTGCAGCGGGGACAGCGGGAGCATGTCCTCGATTCGAGCCTGCGTCACTGCTGATCCCTCCACATTGCTTCGACCATGCTGATCTGGTCCTGGTCGAGATCGACCAGGTCGAGGTCCGAGGGCGTGTGGCCCCCGGTGCCGGCCGGCGCGTCCGCCCAGGCGGCGAGCGCGTCCAGCGCGGCGAGCCAGCCGTCGGCCAGGTCGCCGACGGTGGCCTGGTTCAGGGCCTCGCCCGCCCAGACGAAGGAGGCCGTGAGACGCGGTCCCTCCGGGCCGTTCTCGATCTCCGCGTTGATCTCCAGCGGATGCGAGAGCGGAGTCGCCGGATCGGGCGCCACGGCCAGGGCGTCCGCCTCGGCGGCCGGGCCCCACTCCGCCGAGACCGCGTCGGCGGTGTGGCGGCCGAGATAGTTCCAGAGGACCTCGGGCCGGGCCGCCGGATCGAACAGCGGAGCCGTGGCCGCGTTGGCGTACCGCAGCAGCCCCGCGCCCACCCCGCCGTCGGGGACGGCCCGCAGCAGCTCCTTGACCTCCTTGAGCGCCCCGCCGGCGTCCTGCTCCCCGGCGAGCACCGCCACCGGATCGTGACGGCCCCTGAGCCGCAGCGGATACAGGCTGGTCAGCCAGCCGACCGTACGGGAGAGATCCGCGCCCGGCAGCAGCTCCTGCTCCCGGCCGTGGCCCTCCAGCTCCACCGCGAAACCGCCCGGCACCACCTGCCCGGCACGGGCGGCCCAGTCGCCCAGCGCCAGCGCCAGCGCGGTCAGCAGGGTGTCGTTGACGGTGCCGTGGAACGCCTGCGGCACCGCCTCCAGCAGCGGCGCGGTCCGTTCGGCGGAGAGCCGCACGGTCAGCTCCCGCGCCGTCGCCACCGTGTCGCGCGCCGGGTCCAGCGGGCGGGCGGTGAGCACCCGGCCGGGCACCTCGGCCTCCAGCCAGCGGTCCAGCTCGGCGAGCCTGCGCCCGCTCTCCGCCTCCGCCAGCAGATGGGTGGTCCAGGTCCGCAGCGAGGTCCCCACCGGATCGAGCACCGGCGGCCGTCCCGCGGCCACCGCCTCCCACGCGGCCCGCAGATCCGGCAGCAGGATCTGCCAGGACACCTCGTCGACCACCAGATGGTGCGCGACCAGCAGCAGCCGCCCGGCCCGCCCGGGGCCGCCGTCGAACCGCACGGCACGCACGGTCTCCCCGGCGACCGGGTCCAGTTCCCCGGCCGCCCGCGCGGACTCCCGCCCGACCAGCTCCCGCAGCGCGGCGCCGCTCAGCCCGGCGGCGTCGACGGTCCGCAGCACAGCGCCCGCGCCGATCGCCCCGCGCGGCCGCACCTGGGCCGCCCACACCCCCGGCCGGGCCACCGTCAGCGACTGCCGCAGCCCGTCGTGGTGGTCGAACAGGGCCTGGAGCGCCGGTACGAGATCCTCGTCCCGCACCCCGGCGGGCAGCCGCACCAGCCGGGCCTGGCAGAACCGCTGGAACGGTCCGCCGCGCCCGGCCAGCCAGCGCGCGATCGGCGGCAGCGGCAGCGGGCCCACCCCGTCGTCCACCGGCCGGACCACAGCCGCGGCCGCCCCCTTGGCGACCGAGGCGAGACCCGCCGGGGTCGGCTGCTGGAAGATCTGCCGGGCCGTGATGGTCAGCCCCTCCTTGCGGACCAGGCTCACCAGCCGGATGGAGACGATGCTGTCCCCGCCCAGCTCGAAGAAGTTGTCGTCCGCGCCGACCGAGGGCCGGCCCAGCACCCGGGCCATCAGCCGGGCCAGCACCTCCACCGGGCTCTCACCCGGGGCGGGTCCGGCCGCCGGGGCCGCCGGGGCCGCCGGGGCGGCCGGTGCCGGGGCCGGGGCCGGTTCCGGGACGGGCAGCGCCCGCCGGTCCAGCTTGCCGTTGGGCGACAGCGGCACCCGCTCCAGCTCCAGGAAGACCGACGGCACCATGTACTCCGGCAGCCGTTCGGCCGCCAGCGCCCGCAGCCGCGCCGCGTCCACCGCCGCACCGGCGGCGGGCACCGCGTAGGCCACCAGCCGCCGTACGCCCGGCTGGTCCTCGCGCACCACGACCACGGCCCGCGCCACCTCCGGCGCCGCCGCGAGCACCGCCTCGATCTCACCCGGCTCGATCCGGAAGCCCCGGATCTTCACCTGGTCGTCCGAGCGGCCCCGATAGTCCAGCCGGCCGTTCCGCAGCCGGGCCAGATCGCCGGTGCGGTACATCCGCGCCCCGGGCGGCCCGTACGGGTCGGCGGTGAACCGCTCCGCCGTCAGCCCCGGCCGGGCCGCGTACCCCCGGGCCAGCTGCGCCCCGGCGAGATACAGCTCTCCCGCGACCCCCTCCGGCACCGGCCGCAGCGCGCGGTCCAGCACATACACCCGGGTGTTCCACACCGGTGAGCCGATGGGGGCGGCGGTGGCGCCGGTGCCCGGCGGGCAGGAGGCGGCGGTGACATCGACGGCCGCCTCGGTCGGCCCGTACAGATTCTCCAGCGCGACCGCGCGGGAGCCGGCGGAGGCGTGGAACCGCGTCACCAGCTCACCCGGGAGCGCCTCACCGCTGCACACCACCAGCCGCAGGCTCGGGCAGGACGCCACCGCGACCTCGCCGAGGAACGCCGCCAGCATCGAGGGCACGAAGTGCAGCACGCTGACGCGCTCGGCGCGGATCAGCGACGCCAGATACTCGGGGTCGCGGTGCCCGTCCGGCCGGGCGATCACCAGCGGCACCCCCTCCGCCAGCGGCCAGAACAGCTCCCACACCGACACGTCGAAGCTCGCCGGAGTCTTGTGCAGCACCCGGTCGGCCGCCGTGAGGCGGTAGGCGCCCTGCATCCACCGGAGCCGGTTGACGATGGCCGCGTGCTCCACCACCACGCCCTTGGGCCGTCCGGTGGAGCCGGAAGTGAAGATCACATACGCGGGGTGGCGGGGCAGCAGGGCCTCCCGCCGGTCCCCGTCGGTGACCTCGGAGCCGGGCAGCGCGGCCAGCCGCTCCACCGTCACCGGGTCGTCCAGCACGACCCGTTCGGCGGTGATCCCCGGCGGCAGCGAGGATACCGACGCACTGTTGGTAAGAACGCAGACCGGCCCCGCCGTCTCCGCCATGTACGCCAGCCGGTCCCCGGGCAGTGCCGGATCCAGCGGCAGATAGGCGCCACCGGCCCGCACCACCGCGTGCACCGCCACCAGCAGCGCGACCGAGCGGGGCAGCGCCACCCCCACGACCGACCCGGGGCCCACGCCCCGCACGATCAGCAGCCGCGCCAGCCGGTTCACCCGCTTGTCGAACGCCGCCCGCGAGACCACCTCGCCCTCGTGCACCAGCGCGTCGGACGACGGCCCGCGCGCCGCACCGGACGCCACCAGGCCGGCCAGGGTCTCCGGCCCGTCCAGCTCCCTGGCGGTGTCGTTCCAGCCGTACAGAATCCGCTCGCGCTCCTCCTCGTCCATCAGCGCCGCCTCCGACACCGGGACGCCCGGATCGGCGGCGACCGCGTCGAGCAGCCGCAGCAGCCGGCCGGTGAGCCGCTCCGCCGTGGCCCGGTCGAAGAGATCCATGGCGTACCGGACCCCGCCGGAGAGCGCCCCGTCCCCGGACGCGGCGAACGCCACCTCCAGGTCCAGCTTGGCGCCGCCGGTCTCCAGCGGCAGTTCCACCGCCGGCAGACCCAGCAGCTCCCGTCTCCCCTCACCGGTCGCGTAATACGTCACCATCGTCTGGAACAACGGATTCCGGGACTGCGAGCGCGCCGGGCCCACCGCCTCCACCACGCTCTCCAGCGGCAGATCCGCATGGGAGAACGCGGCGAGACCGGCGTCCCTGACCCGTGTCACCAGCGCGGTGAAGGTCGGGTCCCCGGACACATCGGCCCGCAGCACCAGCGTGTTGAGGAAGAAGCCGACCAGACCGTCCAGCGCCTCGTCGCTCCGCCCCGACACCGGGCTGCCGAGGGGGATGTCGTCGCCCGCGCCGAGCCGGTGCAGCAGGGCCGCGACCGCCGCGTGCACCACCATGAACATGGTCGCGCCGCTCTCCCGGGCGATCCGCGCGAGACCCTCCGCCGTCGCCTCCGGCACCGCGAACGTCACCACATCGCCGGCGCCACTGGGGAGGGCGGGGCGTGGTCGGTCGGTGGGGAGGGTGAGTTCGTCGGGGAGGCCGGTGAGGGTGGTGTGCCAGTGGTGGGTCTGGCGGGTGGTGAGTTGGGTGTTGTGGAGGAGGTGGTGCTGCCAGAGGGCGTAGTCGGTGTACTGGACGGGGAGGGGGGTGTAGTGGGGTGTCCGGCCGTTG